>JAFGTN010000657.1 GCA_016934075.1 Pirellulales bacterium | reverse complement strand
TACGTCGAGTGGGATTGTGGGATCGCAAGCCCAAACGTTCGTTACGGGAATGGCCAGATATTCGGCATAGGCGCCGTCGCGGTTCACTCCCACCCCGCTTGTGTTAGGGCACAGGTGTCTTCGTCCCGCCAGACAGTTTCGGCATCGGCCGCAGACGAGGTGCCCCTCGCCGCTGACTAGATCGCCCGGGTGAAAATCATGAACGTTGTCACCAATTTTTTCGATGTGGCCGACGAACTCGTGGCCGACTGTCATTGGTACGGGGATGGTTTTTTGTGACCACTTGTCCCAGTTCCAGATATGAACGTCTGTGCCGCAGATACTCGTTTTTAGAATCTTAATGAGCACGTCGTTGATGCCTATTTCGGGGACTGGAACGTCTTCCAGCCACAGGCCCACTTCGGGCTTCGATTTAACCAGTGCTTTCATATGGATTGTGCCTTTCCATATAGGTCTAACTTGTGTTTTTCAACGGGCTGCCGGGTGGATGTGTGACAGATGTAGGGAACAGCCTAACAGTCAGGCAAGGAGACCACAAGTGAGGGTAGGGTGAGGGAAAGATTGAGTGTTTTTCCGGCATTTGTAGAGAGAGTCCTTTTTTGGGATTTTTTTGTCGAAAACAGAGGAAGGGTATTTCTAGCAAAAGAAACCATAGCCGATACCGACTGTAAAAGTTACAGATTTCATGTAGAAATTTTAAGGAGCTGTGCCATGCGAAGGGTTTTATCAATAACGGCAATCCTGCTCGTATTGTGTCTGATAAACACCGCCGTAAGTACAGCGGCAAATGGGGTTGGATACACGGGTTACGCAAACATTAGTGCCTACGGAGCAGGTCCATGTCAGGGACCGGCTTATTGCGGACCCTTGGTGCCGGGATGCTGCGAGTACCCTCCCTCCTGCCGTTGTGACGATATTTGGGCCGGATACTGCCAGGAAAAGCAAGACGGATGCTGCTGTTGGCCTTGCATTCGCATCCCGTTCATCGGATGCCATGGCCATGGCTGCGCGAGTTATTGTTGTGTCCCGCATAGAGCCCCAGTTCGATGCAGCGAAACAATATCGTCGAATTGCACTGAACAGGTAGTTTCTGAGCCCACGAATGCACCGGCCGGAAAAGCGGCTAAACCCGCGCCCATGCCGGCGGACACAAAAGCGGACGCCCAGCCGACGCCACCGGCCAAGCCGAAGCCCAGTGAAGAAAAGAAAAAATCAGCAAAAGTTCGAAAAATAAGTGGTGCCTGGAGATTCCTGCCCGCTGCCCGTTCGAGCCTGTGGTAGGATTGGCGTATTTGGGCGCGATACACTGCTAGAAACGACAACAATGGCGATCGCCACCTGTTAGTTTAACGGGGGATTCCCTGTTTGAATCTGCGTCTGAAGTTTATGGACGGTATCAGGTCAGCAGTCGTTCGACGCTGTCGATGAGCTGGTCCATGGGGAATGGTTTGCGGATGTAGTCATCGACGCCCAGCATCTCGGCGTAGGCCTTGTGACGGCTGCCTTCGTTGGCCGTGATCATAATCACTCGTATCGGCACCGGACGCGTGCGCCGCAGCTTCTCCAAAACAAGGAATCCGCTCCGCTTGGGCATCATCATATCTAGGATGACCAGGTCGGGATCTTCGCGTTCTACCATGGCAAGGCCCTGGTTACCGTCGCGGGCAATGATAATTTCGTAGCCCTGGGCTTCCAGAGCGATACGAAGAGTTTCGATGATTTCCTGGTCGTCGTCGACCAAGAGAATGCGTTTTTTACTGCCGGCGTCCTGTTCATCAGCCATGGATGGAATCCTTACTGTCGGGGAGGTCTGGCCGCTCTTTCAACCGCTAGCATATTCTAATCGGCGGTAATTCTTCAAGGTGCCAGTTGGAAAATCCAGTCGCGAAAATCCAGTCAATCGCGAAAACCATCTCTATTACCCTGCGTGTGGGTGGAGTTTGACCTGCTAATCAAAGTGTATAAATGGCGAACATGGGTGCCTCACGTAAAAAACACTAGCCTTCAATTGTACCGTTTCTCAACCTAAGCGTGCGTTGGGCGTATTGAGCAGCCGCTTCGTCGTGAGTGACAAGCAGCACTGTACCGCCGGATGCATGGAAATCAGAGAGAAGCTGTAGTACCGTGTCTGCACTTTCCGGATCAAGATTGCCGGTGGGTTCGTCAGCCAGGAGTAACTCGGGACGGTTGATGAGCGCGCGGGCGACTGCAACCCGTTGTCGCTCTCCCGCACTGAGATCAGCCGGGCGATGATGCGCGCGCGCATCGAGTTTGAACTCTTCGAGTAGCTCGAGTGCTCGGATTCTAGCCTCGGAATGCCGGCCGAAAGATGCCGCATATGTTACGTTGTCGAGAATGTTCAAATATGGTAATAGATGGAACATCTGGAAAACGAAGCCGATGCGCTGGGCACGGAATCGGGCTCTATGGGCAACCGACATGGACGCCAAGTCTTCACCCGCCACCTGGACTATTCCGGATGTTGGCCGACAAAGTGCCCCGGATATCATAAGTAAAGTCGATTTTCCACAACCGCTGGGACCGCGTACGGCCAGAAATTCGCCTTTTTCAACATCCAGGTCGACATCTTTGAGCGCATCGATAGAGCTGCGTGAGTCTCTGTATGTTTTTGTAATGTTTTGGAAATGGATCATGGGAGGTTATGGTGGGGGTGTAGGGGGGTACCCTGTATGTTTGGAACGCCCCTGGTGATAAGTACCGTGGTTGTTCATTATAATATAAGGGATGGGGATGGGCTATGAGCCGTGAGACTTCAATCTCCAGGCTTGAGGGCACCCTACAGTCCGGAGTTTATACATCACACCAGACGTCAATAACCGCAATTGTCAAATAATAATTACGAACCTGATACTTGCTCGCTTGTTTCGCTGGGATGTCCGAAAAATCTTGTCGACTCCGAGCAGATGATCGGGCGGTTGAACCTGGAGGGGTACCGGTTTGTGCCCGATGTGGAACACGCCGAGATTGTGATCGTAAATACGTGCGGTTTTATCGACGTGGCACGCGAGGAATCGTTCGAGATGATCGATCAGATGCTGGCATTGAAACTCGCCGGGTTGGTTGGGCGGGTGGTTGTGGCCGGGTGTCTGGCCGAGCGCGACGGGGCCAAACTGCTCGATACTAGACCGGAAATCGACAGCGTGTTGGGAGTTTTCGCGAGAGACGAGATTACCTCGATCGCACGACTCGACACGACCGACAAGCCCGTTTTATTGCGGCCCCAACCGAACGACGCCTTGCTGGACGAGAACCGCATTGCCCTCACGCCCGGACACCTGGCCTATTTGAAAATAGCCGAGGGGTGTGATCGCTCGTGTGCTTTTTGTTCTATTCCCAGTATCCGGGGACATTATTCGAGCAAACCCATGGATGTGGTGGTTGCCGAGGCCAAACGGCTCGCCGAAAGTGGAGTGCGTGAATTGATTTTGATCGCCCAGGATACCAGCTATTACGGGCACGATCTTTATGGTTGGCCCATGTTGGCCGAACTCTTGCGGCGTCTGGATCAGATCGAATCGGTCGACTGGATTCGCTTGATGTATCTTTATCCAAACACGCTGACCGATGAACTTATCGATGTGGTGGCCGGCGGCAAGCGAATTCTGCCATATTTGGACATACCCTTGCAGCATATCAACGACGATGTGCTGCGGCGCATGCGTCGTGGCATCGATCGTGCGAAGACCGAGGATTTGTTGGGACGATTGCGAGATCGAATCGAAGGGCTTGTACTGCGTACAACGCTTATGACGGGTTTTCCGGGTGAGAGTGAGGCTCAGTTCCAAGAGTTGCTCGATTTTGTAGGTAAGGTACGCTTTGAACGGTTGGGAGTGTTCGCCTATCGCGAGGAAGTGGGCACATTGTCGATGGATCTCGACGGCCATTTGCCCATGGAGGTACGCGAGACGCGTCGCGATGCATTGCTAACGACCCAGCAGAAGATTTCCGCGGAATTTAACCGGGCCCTAGTCGGTCGGCGCTTGGAGATTTTGTTGGATAGTGATATCGTGGGTGAAAATAACGCCCATATCGGTAGAAGCGCGGCCGACGCGCCCGACGTAGACGGCGTTGTATACGTAACCGGCGAGGGGTTGATGCCTGGCCAGATTGTAGGGTGCGAGGTTGTAGATGCCCGAGAGTACGATTTGATTGCGGTGGCGGTCGAGCCGCCCAAATAGCAGAAATTAGAGGTTATCCCGATGTCCGAGAACAGCACTGGTAACGATCCGAGTGGTTCGCCGGCCAAGCCCTTCGATCCGTCGAGCATTTTCAACGTGCCCAACCAGTTGACGTGCTCGCGGATAGTGTTGGCCCTGGTGATGTTCTGTTTTTTGGAATTCGAGTTCTATTTGACGGGCATGGTGCTTTTCATAGTGGCGGCCAGTACCGATTGGATCGACGGTTTCTATGCTAGAAAGTACGGGATGGTGACCACGCTGGGCCGCATACTCGATCCTTTTGCCGATAAGGTGATCATTTGCGGTGCTTTTATATATCTTATTGCCTCAAAAGACATGCTGGACACTCCTTGGGGCCTGCGAGCGTGGATGGTGGTGGTGATTATCGGTCGCGAGTTGCTGGTGACGGCCATCCGCGGTTTCATCGAACAACAGGGATCTGATTTTTCGGCCAAATGGTCCGGCAAGTGGAAGATGCTCTTGCAGTGCATCGCGGCCGGGGCCGGTATGTTCTATCTTTCCTATGCAAATCCATTGGATGAAGCGCCCACCTGGTGCGTGGTTCTGATGATCTCTTCGATTTGGGCCGCCGTTGCCCTGACTGTTTATTCCGGAGTGGTCTATATTGTGGCGGCCGCGCGGTTGTTGAAGCGTGCTTGAGAAACGCCTCGTGTCATCCATTAACGGCCAAGGGCGGCTGTTTAACAAATGAATCATCCAGCAGATATACCGTCGACCTCAGATTTGATTGCGTTTGTGCTGGCCAGTTGGCTTTGCATGAGCATTTGGATTTTGGTGGGTGCGCGGCTGTGGAACAGAGAACCGGTGTTGCCCTTCGTGCGTCGTCGGCAAGTGCCCTGGAGCGGCTTCGATCTGTTGTTTGTGTTTGCCTTCTTTGTGCTCTCGTCGGGCTTGGTGTTTGTCGTGGTTGGGCATATTTTGGGCCCGGATGCGAAAGAGCCGGCCGGGGGGGGCGACGTCGAAACCAGCCACACAATTGTGCAGTTGTTTCGCGGCGGCAATCCCTGGATGATATTGTTTTGCGTTATCTCGGCTGTGGTTGTGGCGCCGATTGTCGAGGAGTTCCTGTTTCGTGTGTTATTGCAAGGTTGGTTGGAGCGAATGGACCGGCGCCTGCGTCCGATGTTACCGGCTTTGCGACGCCTGGTGCCCTGGGGTTTGGCTCCGGTCGTGCTCAGCTCGTCCGTTTTCGCCATGGTCCATTTTCGCGTGGCCTCGCCGCCGATGAACACGCGTTACTTGATGTGGATGATGGTGGGCAACATTCTGGTGGGAATATCCACATCGCTTTTCGCCGTTCTGCTGTTGAGATTCAAGAACGGGGCGACGGCGTCGGACTTCGGATTTGTGAGCGGCAAGTTCCTGCACGACGTTGGCCTGGGCTTGGCATCGGCCGCGGCTGTAGTTTTCCCCATATTCATTCTTCAGGCCGTAATGACCTCTATTTTGCCCAAATGGATAGCCGCCGATCCCTTGCCGCTGTTCTGCTTCGCCGTGGCGTTGGGCGTTCTCTATTGCCGCACCCACCGGGTGGTCGCCAGCATGGTGTTGCATATGTCGTTGAACGCAACGAGTCTCGTGGCACTGTGGCTTTTTATGCGGGGATAAGCGGGAATAATATCATGGACACTATCGAGACAATCCATCATCGCCGTTCGATTCGTAACTTCAAACCGGACGAGGTTGAGTCGGGTTTGATTACGCAGGTTCTAGAGGCAGGAAGGCTGGCCCCTTCTAGCACGAACACACAGCCTTGGAAGTTCGTCGTGGTCCGTTCGGCTGATGCCCGAGAGGCCCTTTGCGAGGCGGCCTATGGTCAAAAGATGATTCGCCAGGCGCCGGTCGTGGTCGTGGCTTTAGGCGATCGCAAGCGGTTTCGTAAGTGGCTGCGGCGGAGCAAGGAACTGGTCGATATCGGGGCCGTAAGTGACGACGTTGTCAATAAAGTGAGGGAGGTCTACAAGGATCGAGCCAAAATGTCCGGCGAAGATCCCGACCGCAAGATTACGGCCAACTGCATGATCGCCATCGATCACATGACCCTGGCTGCCACCAGCTTGGGCCTGGGCACGTGCTGGGTGATGCTGATGAAAGTCGACGAAGTCGCACGTCTGTTACGCCTGCCCGACAGCGTTTATCCCGTGGCCTTGATGCCCATGGGCTATGCCATCGATCATCCCTCGCCGCGTCCCCGCTATCCCCTGGATGAGGTTGCGTTCGATGAGGATCTTGAGCACGGCTGGGGCAGGGAGGAGTGAGACATGTAGGGTGCGTCCGAGACGCACCAATG
Organism: Pirellulales bacterium; assembly: GCA_016934075.1. GTDB lineage: Bacteria > Planctomycetota > Planctomycetia > Pirellulales > Thermoguttaceae > JAFGTN01. The sequence goes on along the minus strand of JAFGTN010000657.1, from coordinate 20,288 downwards.
AATACTAAGCGCGAAGCGCAAGCGAGGAGCGTGACGTTTCACCTCGATTATCCCTCGCTTGCGCTTCGCACTTAGTATATCTAAGGTAACATTTGGTGCGTCATGGACGCACCCTACGATAGAAATTATGGGTGAAAGTATGAAAACAACCTTCCGGTTCATTGCTTTTTGCATCACGATGGCTTTTTACGCCCCGGTCGCCGATGCTTCCAACTGGCCCGTATTGCCCGACAAGGACGGCTTGGCCATGATCCCGGCACAACAGTGGAAGTTCAAGCCGGGGCCGCGTGAAGTCAAGGTTTTCGTCCACTATCCGGGTGGGCGGCGCGAGAACGTTAAAGCAAAGACGGGTTTGATGCTCAGCCTACATAACTGGGGTGGCACCGGTTTCATCGGCACAGCCGATCCGCGTACGCTGGCCGATCGCTACAACGTTGTCGTGATCGGCGTGAATTATCTGCAAAGCGGACGCGATTGGCAGAAGTCGGGCGGGCCGTACGATTTCGGGTACCTGCAAGCCCTGGACGCCATCCGCGCCCTTTATTGGGTATACGAAGGGCTGGAAAAACTCAAAATCCCCTTCGACGCCGGGCGGATCTATGCCGTGGGTGGATCGGGCGGCGGCAATGTCACGCTCATGTCGAACAAGCTGGCGCCGCGCACGTTCGCCTGCTCGATCGACATCTCGGGCATGGCCAAGCTCAGCGACGATTTTGCCTTCGGACTGCCGGGCGGGACGAAGCTGGACGCCGGTTACAGCCGCGATCCGCAAAAACCCAACTATCTCAGCCCGGACGACCAGACCATCCGCTGCCCGGGCGAACTCGGACATCTGAAAACCATGAAAGCCCTGGGCAACTCGTCGAAGATCATAGTAATCCACGGCGTCGACGACGCCTCCTGCCCGGTGTCCGACGCGCGGGAAATGGTCGCCAATATGAAGACTGCCGACCTCGATGTCGAACCGCATTTCGTCACCAAGGCCGACGTAAATGGAAAGCTCTTCAAAAACACGGGCCACAGCCTGGCCGACCGTACCAAGGTCGCCCTGCATTTCGGCGACGAATTCATCTTGTCCACCAGTCCAAAGATGAAAGTCCGCCCCGGCAAGTGCGACTTCCTATGTCGAGATGAAAAAGTGCAATTCGAAACCCCCAACGGCCGTTTTGTGATTTCCTACACCAAGGGCTACCCGGTGGGGCGGTTTGAGGCGTCGGTTAGTGCAGTGCAAAAGAAGCGTTGAGGTTGGATGTTACAAGAATGTAGCGCGTGACGAGTTGACTTTATCCACTCCATGCGTTCGTGATTGATATATTGACGCTCCTGCACGACGGATTGATGATTAGTCAGCTATGTGACAGCAGGAACGAGAAACCCACAGGATATTCCGGCGATGCCTGAGGCGACTGCCCAATTGATCAGTTATATTGCGCCGGCCGCCCCAGCCACGCGTCGTCCGGCGACTGGGAAAGAGCCCTTCATGCGTCCTGAAATAGGTTTCACACCAAGCTGGTACAGGCAGACGCTCGATATCGATTTTAGCCGGCGATGGCACACGGACGTCGAATATCGCAAAGAGACGGTGTCAGCGATGCGGGCCGAATTGCGTCGCCGTTTTCCCGGCACTTCAATTGGCGGCATCGATCGACCGGACGAACCGGCCGACTTGCTTACGGGCGTTTTCGGCGGCACGCCGGTTGCCGCTATTTTCGGATTGCCGATCATCTATGATGCGAACAATTGGCCCAATGTTGAGCACCGTTACTTATCTCGCGACGAAATTCGGCGGCTCGATGCGCCCGACTTGGACAACAATGCTTTCTTTGGACAACTGGTGGATCAGGTGCGGCGGATCATCGAACTGGAAGGGCGCTGCGAAGGATTCATTAACTGGCAGGGTGTGATCAACATTGCCCTGCGCCTGCGCGGTCCCGATCTCTTTATGGATATGATTGACGACGCCAAAGCCTGCCATCATCTATTCGATACCATCTGTACTGTCATCCTGGAAGCGACCCGACGCCTGCGGATCCTGCAGCGGGAAAGCGGCGCGGATTACACCTTCGCGACCGTCAGCAACTGTTCGGTCAACATGGTTTCCCCCGACCAATACGAAGAATTCCTGATGCCGCACGACTGCCACATCGCGGAAGCTTTCGATACTATCGGCATCCACAACTGCGCCTGGACCGCCGATCCGTATTTGGAACTCTACGCATCCGTTCCAAAGCTCGGATACATCGACATGGGATTGAACTCGGATCTGTCCAGGGCGCTAGAATTGATGCCGCACGCTCGCCGGGCGTTGATGTACACGCCAATGGACCTGGCGAATAAACCCGAGCGAGAAATTCGAGAGGACTTCGAGCGCATCGTTCGCGATTATGCCCCTTGCGACATCGTCATCGCGGATATTGAAGCGGGCACGCCGGATGAAAGAGTACGCTTCGCCATGGATCTGTGCCGTGAGCTGAGTGGCGATTCATGACTATGGAACAAGCACGCTCGTTCTCAAACTGTGGTGTGTATAAGAAATCAAGACCAAAAAATGCCGGCGGGTCCCATTTCGAGATCAACCGGCGTTTTTCATTATTGATTTTTCAGCAGAACGCCTTACCCCTGCAACTTTGCGCAAATCGCGTCGGCCATTTCCTTGGTATCCACGGCGGTGGGATCGTTGTGGTGGAGTTTCATGTCGTAGGTTACGTCTTTACCTTCGAGGATTACGTCGGCCACTGTTTTTCCTCAATAATCGCAAAATTGTTTTGCCGTATCCACGTAGGCTTCCAGGTTTTTCATGGGAGTGCCGTATTCCAGGAAATCCGCCGATTGGAGGATGAACTTACCGTCTGGTTTTCCGATCTTGATGGCTTTTTCGGTTTCGCGTCGTACCTGGTCTATGGTACCTTTCTGCAAGACGTTCACCTGGTCGATGTTGCCGATCATAACGTAATCGCCGTCGACGATACGTTTGGCTTCGGCCAAATCGGCGTCGCCCAGCGGCGGTGGCGAGAATGGCTCGACCACGCGCACGCCCAACTCTTTATACGACTCGACGAGATTCATGATCTCGCCGCAGTTATGGTATACGGCGGGGGTGCCGCATTGCTGAACGAATTCGATGTAGCGTTTCTCGTATGGCAGGATGTAGCGGTCGTAAGTCTGCTTGCCAAGGAATCCGCCGGGTACGTTGCCGCCGATGCAATGCACGTCCACGCCGGCTTCGTCGATCGCGCGGGTGTAATCCAGAATACGGTCCATGGCAAAGTTCATGAGCTTATCGTAAAACTCGAAATCCGTGAGAAACAAACTGTACAACTCTTCCTGGCTGATTAGCAGCGAGGCGTTGTTGAAGGGACCGTGCGGCGTCCAGGAGCCCAGGATACCGTCGTCGCCCAAGACCTGCTTGAGCTTTTGCACTTTTTGTTTCGCTTCGGCCGGCCACGATTCGGGCATGCGCGGCTCGTAGCGGATGGCTATGTCCAAGTCGGCAGGTGTTTTGATGGGTTTTTCCGTGCAGCAGTAAAGAATCGTCCCCGGCCTAATTTCGTGGTAGCTCATCTCCTGGGTCAGCGTACCGGCCGGCGTGCGGATTGTCGAACGCTCGATGCGGGTATCTTCCTTGCGGCTGACTTGTGTTTCAACTGCCCAGTTTTCGGTAGATTGGGAAACGTTCAACCCGCCCACATGGATCGAAATGGGGTCGTTCAGCCCGAAGAGCATGCGGACAAACACGTCCAATTTCAACTGCTTTTGGATATCGATCACGTTGCGCTGATTCTGCTCGTAGTCGTCCGGGTCGACGTCCGGATAGACTTGCGAAAGAAAGTGCCCCTGATCCTGTATGAAAAGTGTGATGGGTACCCGGTCGGGAATTTCGCCGCGAAGAACGGCCAGCAATCGTTCACGAGAGTTCATTTGAGCGTTCCTCTTTTAGATGATTTTGTGTGGCCAGTCGCGGCTCAGCAGGAGCTTCGCCCTACCTTTTCCGACAAAGCTTAGAACAACACCAGCCTGTCAGACGTTTGGCAGCGATTCGATATCCGCGATCAAGCCGCGCCGCTGCTGGTTGGTGAGACCGGCCAGCCCGGTATATTCTATCCAGCCGTTGGATACACCCACCCCGGCGCCGACCTGGCGGGCCAACTGCATTTGCAGGTCCCACATGTGACGGAAGTGCCACGAGCAAGGCCGCCATGCCCGCTCGCCCAACGCGGCCAGATATCGCACGGGCTCCTGCCGGTAGAGCGGATTTCCCAGCAATGTCGGATAGGCATGGTCGCCACACTCGCCGTCGGCCCATAAAGCGAAACCCGTCATCGAGCAATCGCTCGTCATCAGCACGCGGTCGCGGCCGGACGACTTGACGATCTGTCGCATTTTCCGATATAGATCGATTGCATAAACGGCCATGGGGCCGGCCCGGTCAGGGTGATGGTCGTATCCGATTCCGGCAAACGTTTCGTCGACCACGATCGCATCGGGATCGAGCAACTCCATGATCCATCGCGTCTGTTCGAGCAAGTGCCCTCGCCACTGTGGCGAAGCGATCGAAGCTCGCCAGTTCTTCCCGATCGTATCCGGACCTTGCCAGGGGAACGGCACCATCTTGCCGGCCGGATCGACAAGCACGCTGTCGCGGAACTCGTCGAACAGTGGCGCGGCGTCGTCCAACAAGGTCGAATGGATATAAACGGCTGCCCGCGCGCCGGCCGCACGAGTGGCCTTGATGCGAGCACGCATCTTCTCCAGCGACATTTCGGCGGGCCCCTGCTTGTCGCCCGACATGGCTTTCCAGGTTTTGCGGTCCGGGTGCAGATAATCGCCCAGCACCGGGTAGTAGCCGTGTTGCGTGGCCAGGCCCACATGGAACGCGCGGAAGTGCTGCAGGTCGGCTTCGTAGCCGTCGCCGCGGCGTCCGTTTTTTCCATAGGCCGACGAGAGGAAATCGTAGTAATGGACTTTGAACTTCTGCAACCACTCTACCGGTTCAAAGGGTTCGTGATGGGCAAATCGCTGAAATGCCTTCCACGCGACCGAAGCGTCTCCCTGGTGCACGTACAGCCAACAGCGCTGCTCGACGGTTTTCCCGGCCGGTACGGTCACGTGCCGGCCGACGCGCCAGACGGGATGCCGATCTTCGGCGGTGGTTGTGGCGAAACGCATGGGCTGCTCCGACGGCGTAAACAAGGCTACGCGCCACGCACTCTCGACATGGAAAATATCAACCACCGGGGCCAGGAGCAGAGCGGCCGTTTCCGTCTGTGTCGGGTGACTGGCCATCGGTTCTAGATAGTGGCACTGGAAGTCTTTTCGGCCGACGTGCTGGTTGCCGTCGGTAACGAACCGCTTCGATCCCAACGCCGCCAGCCGTGGATCGCGGTTCAGTCCCGCCGCGGAAACGGGGATATAGATGTGCTGGTCTGCCGGATCGTCCGCGGGCTGGGCGGAAGTAAGGAAAGCGACCTCGACGTTCTGCGGCTGGTCGCTTTCATTGTGAAGTGTGATGATTCCTTCGAGCAAGTCTTCGCCGCGGCCGGCGCCTGAAATATGCAGACGGTGTGTCAGTGTTGTGCACACCGGTCCGGTGCGACCACTCGGATTGCTGGTAGTCGATACGGCCGCGGTCGCTTGCCCGCCCTTGCAGACATGACGGCATTCACAGTTGAGCAATCCAGCCGCGCCGCTACGCACAAGTGGCCGACCTTCGCATTCGACTTGATCGAACAACCGGCTTGCCGTGCCGCGACGCCAGCGAAGTGAAGGCGACGCGGAACCGGCCTGGCCGGCCAATCCCTGCCACGATGTCGCCGCCGCGGCCAGAACACCGCTTCCCGCGCTTACCAGAAACTCACGACGTCCACTTGCTGAAACTCTTTTTGCGATCATCGTCTTTTTCTGCAAATCTCTTTTGGATTCATCAGTTTTGAAGTGCGTGCCGCATCACTTGATGGAAGATTTTCAATATATCGAAATTATTCAGATAGGTTGTGCCTGGAGCCAATTCGAACTCATAACAATAATCATTGCAACTTTGCGCAAATCACGTCGGCCATCTCTTTTGTGCCCACGGCGGTGGGGTCATCGCGGTGGGGTTTCATGTCGTAGGTTACGTCTTTGCCTTCCAGGATTACGTCGGCAACGGCTTTCTCCAACCGATCGGCGGCGTCTGTTTCCTTGAGGTAACGCAGCATCAACATGCCCGACAGGATAAGCGCGGTGGGATTAACCTTGTTCAGACCCTTGTACTTGGGCGCGCTACCGTGTGTGGCCTCGAACACGGCTCCGTCGGGTCCCGCGTTCATGCCGGGGGCCACGCCCAGGCCGCCCACCAGACCGGCCGCCAGGTCACTGAGGATATCGCCGTAGAGGTTTGGTAGCACGATCACGTCGTAAAGCTCGGGCTTCTGGGCCAACTGCATGCACATGTTGTCGACGATGCGATCTTCGAACTCGATGTCGGGATAGTCTTCGGCCACTTTCCGCGCGGTTGCCAGATACAGCCCGTCGCTGTATTTCATGATGTTGGCCTTATGCACGGCGCTGACCTTCTTGCGGCCGTTGGCCCTGGCGTACTCGAAGGCATAGCGGACGATCCGCTCCGAGCCCGATACGCTTATGGGCTTGATCGACACACCCGTCTCGTCGCGGCCGGATATGATTTTTTTGTCGGTGGAGATCTTGTTGATATAGTCGATCAACTCGCCGGTGGTCTCTTCACCCTTTTCGAACTCGATCCCGGCGTAAAGGTCTTCGGTGTTCTCGCGGACTATGACCAGGTCGACGGGCACGCTGCTGAAGAAGCTGCGAACGCCGTTGTAGTATTTACAGGGACGCACGCAGGCGAAAAGGCCCAACTCCTGGCGAAGATGAACGTTGATGCTTCGGAAACCGGTTCCCACGGGTGTGGTAATGGGGGCCTTTAGGGCACAGCGAGTGCGTTTGATGCTTTCCATTACCGAGTCGGGCAGGGGCGTGCCCGTCTTTTCCATGATGTCGATACCGGCTTCTTGAATGTCCCAGTTGATATCCACGCCGGTGGCGTCAACGCATCGCCGCGCGGCGTCGGCCAGTTCGGGGCCCACACCGTCGCCGTTTACGAGTGTTACTTCGTGTGCCATGATTGTTCCTGATTAAGGGTGTTTATTATGTTCATGGTGCGTCTCGGACGCACCGTATTTGTGGCAGGAGCCAATGAATTCGAATCCCCACTTTAGCAGACGCCGGACGAGTGGTCAACGAATACGGGGGGTTGAGGGATGTATCTACCACGATTATGGTAATTCACCTGTAGATTACCCCACAATAGTGTGGGCAAGATGCTGATTTACTGAACTGGCTATTTGAGTTCCAGTTTGTAGTTCCGCCTTCAGGCGGCATTATCCCAGTTCCAGTTGAAATGTCCCCTCACGAGTGATAAAAACGGAACTGGTTTTTGATACTAGCGATTAAAAACGCCGGAAAACTCACTGTGCTCCGTTTCGACTTCCAATGAAAGATATATCCCCATGAGATTTCTATCAAAACTACTCGCCATCGTTTGCTTCGGCGTGTTCTGTTCCATGTCCATCGCGATTGCCGGACAGAAGGAGCTTTCCGGCATCTATCCCCATCTCGCGATGTATAACAAAAACCGCGAGTGTGGCGTGGGCGCTATCGTTCCCTGGGCTGAACGACTCTGGGTGATTACATACTCTCCCCATTCGCCTAACGGCTCGGACGACAAGCTCTACGAGATCACCCCCGGGCTCGTGCAGATCATTCGCCCAGAGTCGATTGGAGGTACGCCGGCCAACCGAATGATTCACAGCGAGAGCCGTCAGCTCTTCATCGGCCCCTATGCAATCGATGCAGAGCGCAATGTTCGCGCAATTCCCTACGAAGCCATGACCGGGCGACATACGGGCAATGCCCGACATATCACCGATCCCGCAAATAAGATTTACTACTCCACGATGGAAGAGGGATTCTACGAAGTAGATGTCAAGAGTCTCGGGGTCACCGAGCTTTTTGCAGACAACCAGAAGGGGCAAGTGCGCAAAGACAGCAGTACTCCTGTCGATAACCGCTTCGCGAATCTGCCGGGCTATCACGGGAAAGGACTCTATAGCGGACAAGGAGTCCTGGTCTATGCCAACAACGGTGAAAAAAGTCGGGAAGCACGAACTAATCCCGACATTCCTTCGGGAGCATTGGCCGAGTGGGATGGTCGATCACGAGACTGGAAAGTAATCCGTCGCAACCAGTTTACCGAAGTTACGGGGCCGGGAGGAATTTTCGGCAACCCGAACCCCGCCACGGATCAGATTTGGAGCGTAGGCTGGGATAGCAAGTCCGTATTGCTGGCGGTGCGGATGTCGGATTCCGGCTGGACTTTCTATCGACTGCCGAAGGCTTCGCACTCTTATGATGGTGCACACGGCTGGAACACGGAGTGGCCCCGCATTCGTGATATCGGCGAGAAGGACTTGCTGATGACGATGCACGGCACTTTCTGGAGATTTCCGAAAACATTCGCGCCGGATAATTCGTCGGGCATCGCGCCTCGATCGAATTACCTGAAAGTCGTGGGGGATTTCTGCCGATGGCGGGATCGGATCGTTTTTGGTTGCGATGATGTCGCGCGCGGCGAGTTTCTGAATAAACGCAAAGCTAAAGGCAAAATCCAGCCCTCACAATCTCATTCCAACCTCTGGTTCGTCGAAGCGGAGATGATCGATGATTTAGGACCGGCGATCGGCCGCGGAATGGTATGGGAAAACGAAGACGTTCGAGCCGATACCGCTTCCGACACTTTCCTGTTCTCGGGCTACGATATTCGTTGTCTTCACTTGAAACATGGCGGCGAGACGAAGATTCCGATCGTCATCGAAGTCGACGTAAAAGGCGACGGCAATTGGACCGTTCTTCGTGAAGTCGAAGCGGATGCCTACACGCTGGTAAGCTTCCGCCCGGAGGAAACTGGCGTTTGGGTGCGTTTGACTTGTAAGGCAGACGCAACCGCGATGACGGCGGCGTTTTCCTATCGAAACAATGACAACCGTACAGGTGAAGCCGCGCCGAGATTCAATGGCATTGCGAAACCGGGGCAACATTTCACTTGCGGACTGGTTCGTTCGCGTGGAGGAAATAAGCGAACCATGTCTTTTCTTGCCATGGCGGAGGATGGATCTGACATCGGGTATTACGAACTTGATGCCGAACTCAACCTGAAACGACTGGACGACGATCATCTCTCCGAATGGACGAAGGATAACGCCGCTATTGCGAGAGACGTATTGACCGTTGATGAAGCGTCCGTTATTTTCGTCGACGATAAGGGCAATCGCTGGCGGCTTCCCAAAGGCGACGCCCTGTTCGACGACTATCCACTCGGCGACTACCGCGTTGATCGCGAGTTGGTTACTGAACGCGACCTCTTCAACACGCACGGTACGTTCTACGAGCTGCCGTCCGAAAACGCGGGCGGCTTCATCAAGATCCGGCCTGTCGCCACGCATAATCGGCTCATACACGACTACTGCGGCTATCGCGGTCTGCTCGTGATCAGTGGAATTGCCGATGATCCGCCTGGTGAGAATCCCCATATCATCCGATCCGATGACGGCAAAACGGCTCTTTGGGCGGGCGCCATCGACGACCTGTGGAAACTCGGAAAGCCCCGCGGGCAAGGTGGACCGTGGAAGGACACCCCTGTAAAAGCAAACGAACCGTCCGATCCTTACCTCATGACGGCCTATGACCGAAAGACATTGACATTGTCTTCAGCATTGCCAACGACAATCGCGGCCGAAGTAGACATCACCGGCAACGGCCAATGGGCGACTTATGAAACCTTTGATGTTTCCGAAGACAACGAAACGGTCCACGAATTTCCGCCGGAGTTTTCCGCTTACTGGATCCGTTTCAGCTCAAACAATGATAATGTTGTTTCGGCGCAATTGGACTACAAGTGATGGCGTTTTTTCTTTCTCCGATGCGTTACCATAGCCAGTATGGCGCATAGAAGCCCTGAAACTCATGAGAGGAACGGCAAGATTCTGCGAAATCTCCCAAAATATCTGAGGACATTTCCAGTATACCGGATGCGATGATTGACATTCAGGTTTTGCGGCGTTAGAATTCAACTATCGATAAAAGGTGACCATTAAGCGAGTGGTTGCCTTTCCTGCCACTCGAAGGGTAAACGCACCTAAAGAACTCTATCACACCTCACTAGTTCGACTGTTTGAGTTTCGGCTATTTGCCGCTTGGAGAACCGCCTTAAGGCGTAATATTGGGCATCCTACATAGCTCTCGTAAGGCTTTTGCCGCCTAAAGGCGGAACTACAAACGGAACTCAAACAGTCGAACTAGGGCAAAAGACATTCTTCATGAAAAAAGACATTCTTCATGAAATAGGAGTACTGGTATGCACAGGTATTTTTGCGTAGCCATCTTGCTTTCATTTTTATTGACTGCTTTTGCATACGCCCAACAGCCATTATTGCCTCTTAAAAATGGTGAGGTCGATATTATGAAGGAAGGCGTTCGATTATGGAGCGACAGAAACTACCAGGCAACTGATTGGCCGGCACCTCTTAAAAACCAAACCTTCGTACGGTCTCTCAGAAAACCTCCTCTTGGAAAGCCTTGCAGTGTTAAAGTACTCAAACCAGGATACCTGTTGATTGTCACCCCTGCCCATGGACAGTGGGGTGGTTTTAGCCAAGAACCTCAACTCCGCGCGGCCGGATTCAGTCGAGTCGATATAGAAACCTTTTTGCCTTTCAAGCGTGCCGGCAAGAACGGAGATACCTGCTGTGCTTACCAGAAAAAGGTTAAGCCCGGAGATACTCACGATAGTAAATACGAATACGGCATAACGCTGTGGCGTGAAGATCCGTTGCCTTTATATAAAATACCATCTCCGAAGGTGCCACCGGTCAACACGAACCCGGGACCCGAATATGCTGACAAGGCAAGGGTGTACCAAGGCACTCCTACTATTGAATGCGCCCCGAATGGACGGCTTTGGGCGACTTGGTATAGCGGCGGCACGGGAGAGGGCTATCTCAACTACATCATGCTCTACACGAGTGGTGATGGCGGGAATACATGGTCCGATGTGAAACTCGTGATCGATCCTGATGGTGAGGGTCCGCTCCGTGCTACCGAACCGGTCGTATGGCTCGATCCGAGCGGACGGCTTTGGCTGATATGGAATCAGTATCCTCTTGGACTTGCCGGTCCGGATAGTGAAACATGGGCCATCGTCACCGATGACCCGAATTCCGAGAATCCCACATGGTCCGCTCCCAAATTAGTCGGCTATCCGAACATGAATTGCACCTGCAAACCCACCGCTCTCTCCGATGGAACATGGGTCTGGCCCGGTAGTTCCTTTTTCGTCCCGGTCAAATCCAGACCGATTTTATCCAAGGATCAGGGAGCAAACTTCACCGCTGGTGGTGAACTTTCGATCGAAGATAAATATCGAGATTGGCAGGAATACTACGTTACCGAACTGAAGAACGGTACCCTTTGGGCGACCATACGAACCCAATATGGTATGGGTGAAAGTTTTTCAAAGGATAAGGGGAAAACTTGGACCGCGATCAAACCTTGTGGCAGTATTACCCATGTACCCGCAAGGCATTTTATTGGAAGGCTGAAGTCCGGCAAATTGCTGTTGGTCAAGCACGGCACCATCAAAGAACGTGTTAAAAGACGTGAACGCCTTATGGCAATGCTTTCGGACGACGACGGGAAGACATGGTCGGATGGCTTATTGTTGGATGAACGAGCCGGGATTGCGACGCCCGATTGCACTCAATCGCCCGACGGCACTATTACCCTTATTTATGATCGCAATCGCCATACCGACAAAGAGATACTGATGGCGACCTTCACGGAAGAAGACGTGGCTCAGGGTAAATGTGTCACGGACAAAGCCAGACTCCGGGTTATTGTCAACAAGGCTCAAGGAAAAGCTCACAACTAAAAACCTTCATAATCTCGGACATAAAATTTCAAACCGGTCATTGATAGACACAAGATTATTTTTGGACATGGATATCTTCATCTCGAGAACCAACAGCTTCGCCTTGTTTTTGTTCGTATTTCTTGCGGGGAGTTTACACGCCGCTCGTCCAAAGCCTCTTAGCGAAAAAATCCACGTCGAATCGAGACTCCCCGCCTATTTCAATACACAAAAAGCAATTTTCGTCCTGGAACGTTTTTATGTCGAAAAAGAGATAGATCTCGAATTGACCTTTCGTGAAAACAGAACAGGGCAAGTTCCCGCACCTCCTCTTAAAGTCTCGTTGTCCGGACCAAATGCCAGGCATGAAGAAGTGATAGACATTTCTTCATGGCCTGACGGCGAATACAAGGTGACGATCGCCGAATCGGGAAACCGGGAAAATAACGGTACCTTGGTTCGTGCCATCAGAAAGCAGACCGTCAAGAGCCCAACGCCGCCCGACGAACCGATTACGATGGATGGTATCAAGATGCTGTTTTTCGATGACTGGTACATTGAATCTTCGACGGGCATTACTAAAAAAGTCAACCCCAGCCGGCAGATACCGATCGAACCATGGAAGAACGATAAAAGCTATGCCCGAAACATGACAAGTGTTCAAAATCTTTGGTTTAACAACGAAGGGACGATGTTTGTAGAACTGTCGGGCAGAGATACGGTACACGGCGAAAGTCTGAATTATTGTGTGAAGAGCAAGGACCTCAAAAATTGGGATGTTGTTGACGGTCCTGATAAAGCGAGAACGAACAACGTCGTGGACCTTGGCCACCCTCGGCCGGAAACGAAAGGAAACCGGACCTTTCGACATTACGATCAAGACCGTGATGGCGAAATAGATTTATCACAAGTGCATGTTCGATGGTCGGGCCTAGGAAAAGACATTAAATGGGGCCAAGTAAAAATTCCGGGCAGGAGCCGCATCGCCGTCTGGGAAAAAGACAATGGCGAAAGTTTAATTCTCGGCAAACCGATCACTACCGACAACCATCTTTTCGAGCCCGACGAGATCGGTACCTGGTCTGATTCCAATGACAATTTCGGTGCTCCTCGCTTGAGTTGCGACGGTAAGGTTCTACGATGCTTCCAAAGCCGGCTTATCCCGCGACATGATCCCTTCCGCATCCATTACGACAACATGCTCTGTGACAGAATCATGGTGACCTGGAGCACGACCAACGGCATAAACTGGAAGCCGACCTTCTTTGATGTTCCAACATTAGACGATCCGCCCGCCACGCAACATTATGGTGTTGACATGTGGTGGGAAGAAAACAAACGGCTCGAGCTGGCTTATCACCGCATCTATGACGCGAAAATGCAGAGGGTCTCCACGGAATTGGCCTACAGTCGCGATGGTATTTCATGGAAGAGAATCGAACGCGGCGTCCCTTTTCTCGATAATGGCAAACTTGGGGAATGGAACTTTGGATATGCAATAACGACCGGTAACCGGATAAGACTGCAAGGATCGGATGGTTATTATTATGAACCGATGACGGGCATTAATGTTTTGCATTTTATGTTTTTAGCCGCGCACAATCAAAATGACCGTACACGGATCACGGCGGATTATTACAAAAAACGTTTCGGCGGGCGAGTTGCTGGCGAAAAAGGAGTGCAAACTTCGCCTATTTGGAATTGGTACGGCTCATGGGAAGAAATCGCTCAACAGAGCAGGCATCAAAGGATCACTCCCGGACTAATGCGATACAGAGCCGACGGTTGGGTTGGCGCCACGCCCGTGAAGTGTCGTGGATACATTAAGAGCAAGGCCTTAACCTCAAACTGTGGATTGCGATTGAATGCCAAAACCGCACCCGACGGTTTTGTTACAATTGAAGTTTTCGATGAACATGGTAACTTTCTCAGTGATTACAGCGGTCCCAATGCGGCCAGATTTACCGGAGATAGCACTTCCGCCGAACTGTCATGGTCACAAGGGAAAGTTACGCGGCTTCCCGTCGATGCATTCCGACTATTCATCACACTCGAAAAATCAGAACTTTATACTTTGCAATTTTAGCGCGGCGAATTCATTGTTATGAAAAGACTCCCGTTTCTTGATTTGCCCTAATCATCTTTCACACTACTTTTTAGATAGATTCCTCCTGTTTTCTTGGTGGGAAGCGGCTTTTTGGAAATCAGGTTCCACCACTCGTTACGTCGGGCCGGGTCGAATTTGGGATTTACCGTTGGCATTCGCGCGCCGGTCTCCGTCCTCCAGGCGGCCAGTTTCTTCTGCATTGCCGCGGCACGCTCCGGCATCTTCTTCGCCAAATTGTTCGACTCGCCGATGTCCTGGCCCAGGTCGTAGATCTCGAGGGAACCGTCATCGAAAAACTCGATCAGTTTCATGTCGCGTTCACGAATCGCGCCGGCGGGACGGCTGTGATGGTAGTGTGGATAATGGAAATAGATCGCATCCCGGGCCAGTTTCGACTTGGGAGCTTTCAGTAGCGGAACCAGACTTTGCCCATCAATCACCTGCTTCGGCAGCGGAACATCACACATTTGACAGAACGTCGGCAGTAAATCGGCTGTGGTGGTCGGCTCGTTGCAGACCGAACCGGGTTGAACAACACCAGGCCAGCGGACAATCATCGGCACCCGGATCCCTCCTTCATATAGGGATCCTTTCTCATCACGCAAGGGAGCGTTGGACGAGATGATCTCACCGTCGCCGTTAAACTGAGCCGTATAAATAATTCGCAGACCGCCGTTGTCCGATGTGTACACGACGATCGTGTTGTCAGCCAGCCCGAGTTCGTCCAGTTTATCGAGCACTCGTCCTATGTGCCGATCCATATCCTCGATCATTCCGGCGTAGTACGGATTGTGGACATCCGGCGTACCGGGCTCGTTCTTCGGTTTCGGCTTATTGAGATACTTTTTATAACTTTTAGAGGTCGTCTCTACCGGAATGTGGACTGCGTGATGCGCCAGCGTGAGGAAGAACGGTCGGTCCTTATTTTGCTCCATGAACCAAATCGCCATGTCGGTGAAAAGGTCGATTTTTTTCGGACCTATCGGTTTCTTTCCGCGTTGTTTGAAAAATGACTTCGGGATCGTACGGTCCGTCACCTGATAGCCACGACCTTCGGGCAACTGGGCTTTATCCCTATATAAGGTAGCAAATCCCAACTTCGGATGCATTTTCAAATCATTCCCAAACTCCAGGTGCCACTTGCCGAAATATCCGGTCGCATAGCCGGCGGCGCTGAACAACTCGCCCGGAGTTTGGATCTCGTGCGCGCCCAGGTTGTGGTCGATGCGAGGCTCGAGCAATTTCTCGAACGGGCGGAAGTGGCCCGGCACGAAGTTGGTGATCCCCGTCCGTGTCGAGTACTGGCCCGTCTGGATCGTGCTGCGTGTCGAGGAACAAACCGGCGTGGCGGCATAGAAATCGGTAAACTTCATTCCTTGCCGGCAAAGCCGGTCCAGGTGCGGCGATTCATTGAACTTGTTGCCATAGCACCTCAGGTCGGGCCAGCCCATGTCGTCGGCCAGAATAAAGACCAAATTCGGGCGGTCTTGAGAACGATCCGCTTTCGGCTTCGCTCCGTCGGCTAAACAGGACGTGGAAAAAAGGGCGTTGATACTCAGTATCGCAATGGCAGTTGCAACAAAAGCAAACAATCGATGCATGCGTAACAATACATAGCACGCTTGAAAAGTATTCATCGGGAAAGACCTTTCTTATACTTACATCATTTGAAGGGAAAGTTGACAGGCTGGTATCTAGGGGAGACAGAATACGAGCAATCGCACCAGACGTGCCATTATGAGCGATCAAGCGACGAAAGTCAAATCCTACACTTTTCGTCATGGAATGAAGCAGGTGCTGACCTTCCCTGGAGGAAGTCGAAAACGTTTAAGATTCCGGGGATGGTCGGGGGTTAAGGGGGTGAGGTCGGTTTTCGATCCTGGCGGTAACAGCAGTTCGCCTTCGCAGTCGGGGGGCATTTTTAGCGAGAGACGGCGCCCACCGTCGTGAGGCTCGACCGTGAATCGAATGGGACCTCGCACGGTATAATACTTTATATCCAAGTCGTGCAGATCTCCAAGCTGCGGTCGAACCTGGCAAGTTTCGAAGCAGGCTTTGGTAGGCCGGATGCCCGCAATGTCCTGATAGAGTACAAAAATCGGAGAAAGGGCACAGTGACTCCATTGATTAACCGAGTCGGTCGTTGCTCTCCAGCCTTCCTGCAGCGTCTTATTGAGGATGACCGAATCCATGGTGGCCCAGCGCTTGCGGAAGTCTTCGATAATGACGTCGCCTCGCCCCAGTTTGGCCAGTGCCCAATATCGCCAGTTGGCATTGCACGGGTAGGAGATGCCCATTTCTTTTGGGCATTCGACCAGTGCCTCGAGTGCGGCTTGTGTGTTGTTTCCGGGACACTGATCGAAGAGAATCGACATGGCCAGCGACCGGTCGCAAAGCCGCATATTCCCCCCAGCGCCAATCCAAGGCAAATTGCAGACGAAGATTTTCCGCTTCGCGTCCCAAAAATCGCGTATTGTTGCGGCGAGAATATCATCGCCAAGCTTTTCCCATCGCCCGGCCTTTTCGTTGTCGCCAAATGCACGGCAGATCGGCGCCAAGGCGTGTTTGTACATGGCCGCCGCATAGAGGTTAAAGGCACATTTTTTATGGCGTTGATCGCGGTATGCCTGGTGGTCGATCCATACCGTGGGAATTCCCAGATTGGCGACGGGCAAGAGGCCGTCGTCTTCGCGTAGCGACTGAATGTATTCGGCGAATCGCAACAATCGCGGATACGGCTCTTTCAAGGACTCGAGGTCGCCCGTTTCGAAGTAATAATTGTAGCAATCGAAGTTGAAGCCGATGCCATGGTCGAGCAGCGGGCCCCAAAATGCCCCGTCCAGTTCTTTTTGTTGAATTCTAGCCATGCGGTCGAAGGCGGGCCAGGAATCGAAGAAATATCCTTCCTTGGCGAGTCCTTCGCTGAAAGTACGCAGGAAACGGCGCGAAAGGCGGTTTTCTCCGAAGGCGCAGCGGGTCGCTATCAACTGGTGCCCTCCGTCGCCGCTGTACTGTTGGCGTTCGCGGCCCATTCCGTCGACACACGTTTCCTGGGCGCTGTTGTGCAGGGTGTTGATGCCGGCGTCGAAGAGTCGTTGTAATTTCGGCTCGCTGCAGCGGACCAAAGGCCGATTGGGCCAATCGAACTGCCGCCGCCGCACGCCGACGTTGCTGATCGTCACCGGTCGATCCGAACCGCGAACGTGAAGTTGGAGCCATCGCAATGATTCGAAGTCGAAGGCTTCAAAGTGATTGATCCCCTCGCGGCAAACAAAGCGGGACCAGGCGAAATAGTGTGAGTCCAGCCATGCCGGGCCTTGCGGATCGTGCGCCTCTTGCGTCATTAATTCAACCACGGTTCCTTCGGGCGCGTCGATGGTGAAATGAGGCCAGCCGACAACATGGTCCTTGAATTCGAATGTGGCATATACGCCCCTGCGGCCGCCGGGCGTGGGGGGCAGCCGCCAGCTTTTCTCGCCTGTGGACTTGGTGACCGCCTTGCGATCGATGTCGAATGAATCGGCAATGCGCATATCGAACCAATCGAGAGGATCCCGCTTCCACTTCACGTTGCCCGACTCTGACAACTTCATCGCCGGTACATCGTACTCGCGAAGCATGGGAATCTGCCGTGCCCGAAGCGTGCACACGGTTTCTTTGGCTCGAGCCATCGTGTCGTTACTCGCATAATCGCTGCACGAGGGAGGCTTATGGGCGGCGCATGTGAGATTGACTGCTGGTAGCCAACGCTCGTCTTCTTCGAATCCCGGTTCGTCCCATCCGTAAGGATGCACGCGCGAATCGAACTCTTCTTGCAGGCAACGCAGAAACCATCGCTTGTGTTGTCCCGGACGATGGGCGCGGTCGATCATCAGTCGCCAAGAGTCGTCGGAAACGATCCGGCGGATCTTGCCGTCGCCCATATCCATGCGGAGATGGAAGATCATCCCCGGTTTGCCGGCCACCCAGGTTCCTTCGCCGATTCCGTAGAACAGTACTTCCACGCC
Source organism: Pirellulales bacterium (assembly GCA_016934075.1). Lineage (GTDB taxonomy): Bacteria > Planctomycetota > Planctomycetia > Pirellulales > Thermoguttaceae > JAFGTN01. Next base: position 2,212 of record JAFGTN010000657.1, on the reverse strand, counting down.
GATGACGTTTTTGCCGGGTTGCAGAAACTTGGTGATGTCGAACGGGTCGGCGTCGTAATGCCGCGGATCGCAAGGGGCCGGTCCCCATTGCACTCGTTTTCCGTTCACCGTGAGACGGTAGCGACTGTCGGCCGAAATCCAACCCCAAGCCCGCCGGGGCACCGAACCCAGGTCGATTTCGCGTCGAAAGAGCACAAATGTGTTGGGCAAGGTGCGACGAGAGGAGAACCATATCCACCGCGCGGGAGCGAGATTGATCCGCAAAGGCGTCCATCGCGCATCGTTGCCGAATTCCTTCACAAGCGCGTCCATATCCTCTACCGAATAAACCCGATCATCCGCACCCGGCATAGGCTTGACATTCTTCACTCCCGGGGGATTTGGCTTTTTGGATGGTGCCGTGTCCGCTTCACTTCGCGCCTGTGGCAGATAATTCCCCGACAACATAATCGCAATTGCGATCAGAATAAGTATCCGAATATCTCGTATCATGGTCGTTTTCCACACAAGCACAAAAAACAAGAGTCTATATAGCAACGATTATGGTTGGCCCGTTTTGTTCTTCCTAGTGTTTGACGTCGCTGGAAGCAAAGAATACATGACGGCATCGAGGATGACAAAGTCATACTCCTTCCCTTCCGACCATGCGTCCGTCCGGGATTCAAGCCAAGGCTTGCAATGTGACATGGAATAATCAGGGGGACACCACGGAGCCCACTTGGACACTTCGGCCACCGACTCCCGAACGGCCGCGCACACGGCGTCCGCATCACTTGGACGACAAGGACGTATCGTGATTCCGCCATCTGTGAGCTTCAGTTCCGTTCTCATTTTTCTCGTACAACATGACAGTTCATTATCACCTCAATTTCACAGGTTGCCGCCAAGTGTCAATATACTTTTGTTAGCCCATGCCTAGAAAACCTTTTGCCGAAGGCAAGCTGACATCATTTTCACCCACTAAATTCCGTGAAGAATACCTATTTCATCTTACGGATGCGGACTTCGACGTTCTTCTCGTCCTTCAAGAGACGAACGAGTTGGGATGTGTCGGTGTCGCCGAAATGATAGGGGTAGACGATTTTCGGCTTAATCACTTTTACCACATCGGCCACCATTTCCGGTGTCATGGTGTAGGGTAGATTCATCGGCAGGAAGGCGATATCGATGTTTTTCAGCTTGGCCATCTCGGGCACGTTCTCGGTATCCCCGGCCACGTAGACGCGCTTTTTGCCAAAGGTAATCACATAACCGTTGCCTACACCCTTGGGATGGAACGGCTTGCCGGGAGCGCGCATATGAACCACATTGTAGGCGGGCACGGCCTCGACCTTGAATCCCTTCAAGGTCTTCGCGTCGCCGTTTTTCATTACCGTGCCATGGCCCATTTGTTTGGCGCACGCAGCCGTCAAAACCAGTTGCGTATCCTTTTTGGTGATCCGCTCAATCGCCTGCTTGTCCAGGTGGTCGAAATGCTCGTGGGTTACGAGAATCAAGTCGGCTTTGGGCAACTTCGAGTAGTCGGCATACTGGCCGACCGGATCTACATGGATTACCTTTCTGCCAAATTGAAACATCAATGTTCCGTGGCCGATGAAAGTGATCTTCAGATCTCCCTGGGAAGTAGCCAGAGTGTCAGTTTCGAATTGCGATGGTGCAGGTGCGGACATAATAAACAGTAATAGTGATAGGTTGGCGACCAGGCTGAGAATGCACATGTCATGTCTCCTTATGTGAGATTGACGCAACACAGTATATCTTCACCGCGCTGGGCAAAGTAGTCTACCCCCGAGCACGGCTGGTTTTTTTCTACGGGAAACTCTCATTGCGGGCTAGCCGACTGCCAGAAAATTTGCTTGAGTGGTGCTACTAAGGAGGGGCGATTCGTCCGTAATTCTCAACCCATATTACAAAGTTTTTTTCCAACTCTGTCGTTTTTATCAGTTCCTGGAACGCCCGAGGCGGGGGTAGCGTCTATAATTATGAATATGAGGCGATAGGAGTCTAAACTTCCGGAGCACCCCCATGACGAGTGAGGCGCCAGCCCCTCGCATGCCCGTCGCACCCGAGCCGCCCCCACGGTCGGCCAGGCGCGACGCGGTAATTGACGAGCAATTGCAGAAAACCCAACGACAGGTCAAAGGCGTCGATATTGCCGCGGGACTGTTGACCCTCGGTATCGGCGTGATTGCCTATCTGTTCGTGCTGGCAT
>JAFGTN010000656.1 GCA_016934075.1 Pirellulales bacterium | reverse complement strand
TATGCCACGGGCGGAATATCGGCGAAAACCGTCAGCTTGCCGGTTGGTCGATCCTCGGTCGGCCTGCCACAGGCGACGATCGACACGGTAACAGCGATAATCGCCAGGGCCGTCAGACTGCGGATTATGGCAAAGTTGAATTGAATCATGGTTTACTCCTGAATATTCCTTTATATTGCCTCCCGATTGGATCGGCAACCGGTTTGCGATAAAATGACACGTTTTAGAAGGTGTATTTACCACAAAAGATATACAAAGAGGCCTTAAATGGCGTTGCTGGAGATGCGAGAGGTGACGATGGGCTTTCGCGGCCCGCCGCTGCTTGAGCGAGTGAACTTTCATATTGACGAGGGTGAAAGGGTCTGTTTGCTGGGGCGCAACGGGACGGGCAAGTCGACGTTGATGCGGCTGGTGCGAGGTTTTCTCGTCGCAAAAGACGGTTCGAGCACACCTTTCGAGCCCGATGAGGGCACGATCACCCGGCGACAGGGGCTGAAGACGGCATTACTGGATCAGGAAGTGCCCACCGATTTGAGCGGCACGATTTTCGATGTGGTTTCTCAGGGTCTGGGCGAGCGCGGCCAGCTCTTGGCCGATTATCATCACGTCAGCCATCAAATGGCAGTCGAAGGTGATGCGCACGATCGTTCGCTGCAGGCGGAACTCGACCGGCTCACGCATGAGTTGGATCACGGTGACGGCTGGCTGGTCCATCGTGAGGTGGATCAAATCATCTCGCGTATGGAACTCGATCCGGATGCCGATGTGGCGGTGCTTTCGGCCGGCATGAAAAGGCGCGTATTATTGGCCAAGGCGCTTTGTGCGAAGCCAAACATTTTGTTGTTGGATGAACCCACGAACCACCTGGATATTGATGCTGTTGCCTGGTTGGAAGAATTTCTGCTCGGATATGAAGGCACGCTGCTGTTCGTGACCCACGACCGCATGCTCTTGCGTAAACTGGCCACGCGGATCGTGGACCTGGACCGTGGCGAGCTTCGCAGTTGGGCCTGCGACTACGATATGTTTTTGAAGCGAAAAGAAGCCGCATTGCAAGCCGAGGCACAGCAAAACGCGTTGTTCGACAAGAAACTGGCCCAAGAAGAGGTGTGGATACGCAAGGGAATCTTGGCGCGACGCACGCGCAACGAAGGACGCGTGCGGGCGTTGAAAGAGATGCGCGAAGTGCGACGCAGCCGCCGCGAACTTTCCGGACCGGTCCGCATGGAGGCGCAAACCACCGAGCGTTCGGGACGATTGGTCGTGGAGGCCAAGGGGGTCGGTTTTTCTTACGGTGAAAATGACGAACCGATTATCAGTGATTTGACCACAAATATCATGCGCGGCGATCGTGTGGGTATTATCGGTCCAAATGGCTCCGGCAAAACTACACTGCTGCGCGTGCTGTTGGGGCAACTTGAAGCCCAAAAGGGAAAACTTAGACACGGAACGCGTTTGGAAATCTCATATTTCGATCAACTGCAGGCACAACTCGACGGCGAGCGAACGGTGCAGGAAAACGTCAGCCCGGGCACCGACATGCTGCAGATCAACGGCAAACGCAAGCATATCATCGGCTATTTGCAGGATTTTTTATTTTCGGCCGAGCAGGCGCGGATGCCGGTCAAGTTTCTTTCCGGCGGCGAACACAATCGTGTGCTCTTGGCGAGGCTTTTTACAAAACCGTCCAACGTGTTGGTCATGGACGAACCGACCAACGACTTGGACATGGAAACGTTGGAACTGCTGGAAGAGCTGTTGATGGAATATCCGGGTACTCTATTGCTTGTGAGTCATGACCGGGAGTTTCTCAACAACGTGGTGACCAGTACTTTGGTTCTGGAAGGACACGGACGCGTGAAAGAGTACGCGGGCGGGTACGACGATTGGCTGGTGCAACGTAGAGAGCTGGTTGCATCCGAACCGGAAAAACCGAGCCCAAAAACGGCCGTTAAGCCCAAAATTAAAGCCGAAAAATCCGATGGGCCGCAACGTTTGACTTACGGCGAAAAGTTGGAACTGGAAAAGCTGCCCGCGCGAATAGAGGAATTGGAGCATCAGCAAAGCCAGATCCACGATCGTATGTCGGCACCGGGTTTTTTCGAGCAGGATCGCCAGACGATCGAAGAGGCCACGGCGGAGTTGAAGAGCGTGGAAGAGGAATTATCCGGGGTTTACGCACGCTGGGAAGATCTGGAGGAACGGGATGTGTAGTTGTGTGGTGTGTGCAAGCACGCACCATACAGGTTAATGATTTTCCGGTGTTTTTTCGACGAATGTCATTTCCGGCATATTTCCTCCACTTTTTTCGCCGATTTTAGCTCTAAGCGACTATTTGCCCTTCCACTATTGCCCGCGATCTGTCAGAAAGCACAATCCACGTTTTTCTTTTCTCGGTGGGATATTTAGGAGATTTGGGGTAACTGCGTCATTATATGTTCCGTTGATATAAACGTCCGGTATGTGCGCCCCCTGGCGTACATCGCTGTGAGGGAAATTGATGCAAATTGTACGAAAAGATGGAGTGCTGAATGTAATAGATCCGTAAACTCATGTGTTTTTATGCTACATCCTTGCCCGTTGCAGTTGACGTACCTGCGACAAAGCCGACGATGGTTAATGTCCGATTACGGCTTTAGATGATTAGACGGCAAGGAAGGACTTGAATGATCGACGCGATGTCTCGAAGCGGCCATACATTTCATATTCCGGTGATGGGCACCGGCTACACTATCGACACTCCCTTGCGGGTTGCAAAATACGGCATTTCTTCGGTCATCTCTTTGGTTGACGACGTGCTTATCGAGCAAATGCGCGAGTTTCATTGTCGTCGAATGGGTGAAGAGTTCGAACCCATCGAACGTGGCGAGGAAGATGTTCGCGCCCGCCGGATTACGGCCTGGTTGAATTTTATCGACCGGCATGTGCAGCGGCAGGTGGAAGAGCTGCGCCGTTCGCCTTTCGAGCCGGGCAGCGAGATCACCCGCTATTTCGAGCTTTTGCCCGACTGCTCGCAACGTCAGGCCTACGAGGAAATGCTTGCCACGGCACCGGGCGAGCAGCGCGACTGGATGCAGGCCCAACTCCGCAAGGCGGTCGTGGCCGGATCGATCGACGCCAACATCATGTCGAAGTCGGACTGGAACACGTCGGGCATCGGTGGCTACGAAGATCCCATGGTGACCGACGCGGCCGAAGCGCTGCGGGGATTCGCCAAAAGCACCGTCGACGGATCGATGGTTTTTTCGGCCGGCATGAATCCGCGGCTTTACGGCTATGTTGGCCATTTCGATGACTTTTTCCCCGACAAAGAAGGTTGGCTGCGAAAGAAGGTCACGCTTAAGGTGAGCGATTACCGCTCGGCCGTAATTCAGGGTAAGTTTCTGGCCAAGCGCGGTATTTGGGTTTCGGAGTTCCGCATCGAATCGGGCTTGAATTGCGGCGGGCACGCTTTCGGCACTAAGGGCATATTGCTGGGGCCGATTCTGGAAGAGTTCAAGAAGTCACGCGAGGATCTGCAAAAACAACTCCACGCTTTGCACAAGAAGGCATGTGCGAGGTTGGGCAAAACGCCCACCGAAAACCCACCCGAGATGCGTCTCACGGTGCAAGGTGGTATCGGCACGGCCGCGGAGAACCAGTTCCTTATGGAACGCTACGGCGTGGACGGCACCGGTTGGGCCACGCCTTTCTTGCTCGTGCCCGAGGTTTCCAACGTCGACGACGAACACCTCGAAAAACTTTCGCAGGCCACGGCCGACGATGTGTACTTGAGCAACTCTTCACCTTTCGGGCTGCCCTTCTGGAACCTGCGCAACTCGGCCAGCGAGAATGCGCGACGGCAGCGGATCGCCGATGGTCGTCCGGGACACGACTGTAAAAAAGGATATTGCAAGCTTTTCAATACGGAGTTTACCAAGTTTGCAATTTGCGTGGGCTCCAGGCAGTATCAAGCGAAGAAGCTGGCCGAACTGGATGCCGCCGACATGTCCGACGAGTTGCGGGCCGTATTGCGCGAAGAAGTTTTAGCCAAATCGTGCATCTGCCACGACCTGGCCGGCGGCGCAACCCGTAAAAACAATATCGACCCCAATGCCGTGCCGGCCGTCTGCTGCGGGCCGGGCATCGCCGATTTCTCCAAGATCGCCACTTTGGAAGAGATGGTCGATCACATCTACGGCCGCAAACAGTTGCCCATGACCCCGGGCCGCGAGCACATGTTTGCCCGTGAGCTGCGGATCTATATGGAATCACTTCGCGAAGAACTCAAGCGGTTCGAGCTGGGACTCTCCATTCGCCCGCCCGAGTATTTCGACGAGTATCTCGATAATCTGTCCGACGCGATCGACTACTACCGCGAACTTGCGGCCGAGTTCCAACAGGAAGACGTCCGCAAGCGACTCGCCGAAGAACTCGAAGAGTTGAAGGCCGAAGTCGCCCGCACATCACCGGGGCGGATTCCCGTGCTGCCCGATCCGGTGGAGCAGTCGGTTGAGGGGTGATGAGGAAGTGGTAGAGTGTGATTCGCAGGCTATAGGCCGGGTTATAACCCGGCGGATGAGTTAACAGCCGACACAGATGCCGGGGTTATAACCCGGCCTACGAACTCTCTTCACGTGGGGCATGCCTTCCAAGCAATTGCCCCCTCACGGCTTATCTGCTAAGATCACCCCATTGGGTGGAACCGGTGCCGGACAGTGGTTCCGCCGTTAATTCCAGGCTGTTCGATCAGCGGCTTTTATGCCTTAACTCAACAGGAGGGTAATTCTCATGATCGAGATACTTAGCCGCAGTTCCGGGCCGGTGCTCGGTTTTCGCATGACCGGCAAGCTGCACGACGAGGACTATAAGAAGTTCGTGCCCGAGGTCGACGCGGTCATCAGCGCCCACGAAAAGGTCCGCCTGCTCGGTTGCTTCGAAGATTTCCACGGTTGGGACCTGCACGCACTCTGGGACGACACCAAGTTCGCCGCGACCCACTTCAACAAGATCGATCGTATCGCACTTGTGGGCGAAAAGAAGTGGGAAGAATGGATGGCCATGGTCTGCAAGCCATTCACACTGGCAAAAGTCAAATACTTCGACGCCGGGGAGATCGACGCTGCTTGGGCATGGGTGGAGGAAGAGGGATAGTTCGATGCAACGTATCATCGCTGCAATGAGCAGCTTGCTTTGTGCACTCATAGTTGGCTGCAGTAACACAAATTCGGAGCCGCCACTTATGAATAGAGAATTGCGTCACTGGGAATACAGTTTTTTGATGCACACGAGAAATTTTGGCGACAAAGTCCGCAAGGGAACTAATCCCTTCACGGGCGATAAGTTTGAAGTGCCGATCGACGATGGCCTTACACTACCTGAGAAAGACGCGGTTACCAATGTTTTCGCCGTCTATGGTTTTCAGGGACCGGAACCTAATTTTGAAGGATACGCCCTGTATCTCCCGGATGATCAGTCCGTGCGAATCCGGGGTGGTGATCTCCGCGGAAAGGATCCTATTACAGAATTTGTGGTCGAGATCATAGTGCGGGAACTCAACGACGATATTCTTAAGGCCATTCTCGAGATTGCACAAGCCGGGAATTTGGCTTTGATGTCTTCGGTTGGAGGCGATATCAGGCTAGTAGATCGTCCTGATGACAAAAAGGCTTTGGAACGCTGGCCCGAAGCTAAACCGATTCAAACAACTACGGAATTACAAACATGGATCGTAGATGTAATCGGTGGCCGTGAGATTTTTTGAGTTGCAAGTCTAACCAATGCGAATAGTCAATCCACTTAATGAAGACGAGGATATCAAAACGGAAATCCGGAAGCAAATTGACTCCAGTGACAACCGTTTTGAGACTTTTAAGTGGCAGAAGCTGCTGGAGTTCGTGCTGTATCTTCATGCCGAAGGCCCCACGACGATACTGTACGGGCAATTCATGTTTGGAAAGTTGTGGCTGCAACCGAGCAATATCAACAGTCAGGTGTCTGCTGAAATCTGGGTCGACAGGTACGATTACGCGCCACTCCGCGACGGGCTCCCCGAAACACACTACCGATTACAGATCAGCCACCAAGACTCCCCGACAACAACCGACGCCCGGGCAAAAACCGTCGAAGAAGCCGAGCAAGTCCTCAAGCGAGTGTTTGATATGAAATGAAAACTGTAATGGATAAGGAGGGGAGGGAGGCTTTGATGGTGAGCAATCACTCCCTCCTTCTAATCCCGTAGAATCTCGTAATCCTGTCGACCATCTCGGTGGCTGGTGCGTCAAGAACACACACTACGATTTCTTCAAACCGTGTTCTTTTCGGTACTGGCTGAGAGATATGCCGGTCTGCCATTAGAAAACCTGCTCGCCGCCATCCAAACGGCGCAGGCCCAAATTTCAGATTTGTAAGAAACAGAGGGACACGACAAATGAGACTTTTTCTCGCAGTTATCACATTCTTGGGATTATCCGCAGGTGTCTTCGCCGAGGACGCGCCGAGCACCGACACAGCGAACTCCGGACGCTGGTCCGTCGAGCGCGCCAAGCGTTGGTATGCGGAGCAGGCCTGGCCTTGCGGGTTGAACTATATCCCCGCCAACTCGATCAGCTACACCGAGATGTGGATGCCTTACTGCTTCGACGCGGATTTTATTGACACGGAACTCGCGCTGGCTGAAGAGATCGGCTTCAATTGTGTTCGCGTCGTCTTGCCGTTCGTCGTATGGGAGCACGACCCGAAAGCCTTCAAGAAAAGGTTCAACAAATTCCTCGAAATCTGCGACCTCCGTGGAATCAAAGTGATGCCCGTGCTTTTCGACGACTGTGCCTTCGGCAACGATCAGAAGCTCAAGAATCCCTGGTACGGCAAGCAACCGGAAGTGCTAAAGGGCTGGTACGCCAACGGCTGGACTCCGTCGCCGGGCCACGACATGGTTCGCGACCCGAAATCCTGGCCGCGACTCGAACGCTATGTCAAGGACCTCATCTCAACCTACCGCAACGACAAACGCGTCTGGGTTTGGGACCTCTACAACGAGCCGACCAACGGCGGGCTCGGCAAGGTTTCGCTTCCCTTGGCTAGAAAGGTGTTTGCCTGGGCTCGCGAGGTGAATCCGTCCCAGCCGCTGACTGTGGCTGCCTGGAATCGCAATCAAGAACTGAACGCGATGATATTTGCCAACAGCGATATTATCACGTTTCACAATTACAGCGGCCCCGACCGTCTGGCCGAGCATATTCGCGAGTTGAAGAAGCAGGGCCGGCCGATCATCAACACGGAGTGGCTCAACCGTATCGGTGGTTCGGTGCCGAAAACCTGCCTCCCTGTTTTTCGACGGGAAAACGTCGGCTGTATGCATTGGGGCCTGGTCAACGGAAAGACGCAGACAAATCTCGGATGGGGTTGGCGACCCGGCCGTCCCGATCCGCCTGTCTGGCAACACGATCTCTTCCATGGCGACCACAAGCCGTATGATCCAAAGGAAATAGAACTCTTTCGTACGGTTATACGTTCTTCGAGAGACTAGCGTGGATGATTCATCAACTGTAGGGTGGGTCGAGCAAATCGTTTCAGTGGTGGGGCTTCGGTCGCTAGCCGGATTCACATCGTGAAATGAAAATGCTTGACAATTATTCGATTTGTGAGCCCCACCAGTGATTTACTGAGGCTGATTCGCAAGCAGGCCTTGCCGTTGGGTACGGTTGGGGGTAAGAACTGGGGAGCATCCCATCTTATGGTAAAAAATTTATTGTCCCGGGAACTTCTTGCGTTGCAGAGGCGTCCAATCTTTGCAATTCGCAGTCAATCCTTGTGAATTCCTAGTAACGGAACTCAATAACACCTTGTTTTTTCGGGGAGTTGCGTATTATGGGAAGATTGTTATTCTTTGCCTATGCTTTTTCACTCGTTTTTATCCTTGCGGCCGTGTCGAACGGTACTGCCGCCGAGAATCCAGTTGTCAAGGATGCCATGGCATCCGATTCTAAGCGAATCGCACCGGATCTCTGTGTCGAGTTGCCGATTAAAGCCGCCGATTACGAATCTGTGTGTTATCGGGCCGCCGTCCCTGGTTTCTCGCTGGGCGGGGCAAAGCTCGATCCGGATACCAGTAAAACCCGGGCGATGATCGGTATTCAATTCTCCAGCCGTAGGATTGAACGTGCACGCATATCGCTGGAACTTCTCCAATCCTGGAAGGAGCCACGCGTTTTGCACCGAATCGTACACGCGGAACAACTTGGGCCCGAACGTGTGGTGTTCAAAGGCCACAACCTCGATAAAGTGCGCGACTGGGATGCTGGACGCGCGTTATGGTTCGATTTTCCCATAGAGGCCCGGAAGGCTCAAGCAATCCGTGTGAAAGTTTATCTTCAACGCCAAGATAAGGCGCCGAAACATAGTAGCTAACAAGCACATGTGATAGAGCCGATTATTGCAACCGCTCGAGCATTTCTATCAGACTGGCAATCTGCTCATCGTTGTGCGCGAAGCTCAAGCTTATCCGCAAGCAGGCTTCGCCGTCGGGGACGGTTGGGGGGCGGATGGCTGGGATGAAGAAGCCGGCTTGGCGTAAATTGGCCGATAGCGTAACGGTGCGCTCGGCGTCGCCAACAATTATGGGCACGATCTGGGTGGTTGAGTTGCCCGTGTTCCAGCCGAGGGCGGTTAGGGTGTCTCGCAAATGCGCGGCGCGATGCAATAACTTTTCGCGGCGGTGGGGTTCATCGCGGATGATGTCAAGCGCGGCTATACCGGCGGCGGCCACGGCGGCGGGCGAGGCGGTTGAGTAGATGTACGGTCGGGCACGGTTTACGAGCCAATCGACAAGCGAGTGGCTGCCGACCACGAAACCGCCGACCGAGCCCAGCGCCTTGCTCAGCGTACCCACGCGGATGTGGACCCCGTCTTCCACGCCGAGTTGTTCACAAAGGCCACGGCCGCTCGAGCCGAACACGCCTGTGGCGTGGGCCTCGTCGACCATCAACATAGCGTCGTGTCGTCGGGCAACGTCGGCCAGTTCCACCAACGGCGCCGTGTCGCCGTCCATGCTGAAGATGCTGTCGGTTACGATCAAACGGCGGCGGTAATCGGCGGCGCGGCCTATAAGGCGATCGAGTTTTTGGTGGTCACAATGTGGGTAGGCGCGGACGTCCGCCCGCGAGAGGCGGCAACCGTCGAAGAGGCTGGCGTGGTTTTTGCGGTCGGTGAAGACCACGTCGCCCGGTCCGACCAGGGCGGCGATAGTGGCCGTGTTGGCGGCGAAGCCGGAGGTGAACAGCAGGGCGGCTTCGGTGCCTTCGAATTGTGCCAAACGATTTTCCAGTTCCTGATGTGCAGCCGCGTGCCCTGAGATAAGTGGGCTAGCGCCGGATCCCCAGCCGGCCAGTGATTCGACAACGGCGTCGCTAAGTCGCTGATCGGAGGCCATTCCCAGGTAATCATTAGAACCGAAGTTAACCAAACTTTTGCCATCAAGTTCGATCTGGCCGGCTTGACCACCCCCCCTAACGGATAGTTTCCTTTGCAGTCCCTTCTTATTGAGTTCGGAAAGGCTCTCTTCGATCCATGCTAGCGGGTTGTGCGTAGTATAGTTTGGCATGTAGGGGTGTGAGGTATCAGGTATGGGGGTAAGAGTCTTGGTGGATCTGTTTTGTTAAGTTATTGTGGTGTAAGGTTTTGTGGGGAGTTAGCGGTTTACAGATAGCACACTGACCCGAAGCGCAAGCGAAGGGAGGGGGAATAGTGCTAAATGTCGATCCTCCCTTCGCTTGCGCTTCGGGTTAGTATTATGAGGGACTTAATGGAATAGCCCATAGCTCACGGCTCAAACTTTTCATATTTCTCAAGAAAATCGTACAAGATATCCGCCTCGACGGAAACTATACTCATGGCCATGAAACAACCTCAACCCCGAGCGACACCGGATGGTCCGGCTGAATCGACCGCGATTGACTGGCCGGTCCTGCTTGCCGAGCACGACCGGTGGCTGCGGACGATAGTTTACGCTCGGTTGGGAGAGTCTCAGGCCGTGGATGAGGTGATGCAGGAGGTATCGCTGGCGGTTGTGCGGCAGAAAGCCCCATTGGCCGACCATACGAAAGTAGCACCCTGGTTGTACCGTCTGGCGGTAACCCAATCGCTGCTCTACCGGCGCAAGCAGGGTCGAAAGCGTAAACTGACCGAGAACTATGCCGACCGGTATCAACCCAGTGAAGGAGATAATCGAGAACTGGACCCGTTAGGTTGGTTATTGGCCGACGAGCGACGTCAACTCATCCGCGTCGCTATCGGCCGGTTACCGAAACGAGACGCGGAAATCCTATTACTGAAATACACCGAGGATTGGAGCTACCAGGAACTTGTCGAACATTTGGGCGTTAGCCAAAGCGCGGTCGAATCCCGCCTGCACCGTGCCCGAGAACGACTGCGAAGCGAACTGGCTGCTTTGGAAATAACGGGTTAAAGACCTCAGACTTCAGACTTGAGACATCAGATATGAGTCACGACGACAAAAATATTGATACTGCTATCGACGACCATGAAATCGATCTTCTGGTAGACGGCGAACTTGACGAAGAACGGCGACGGAAGCTGCTTACCGATTTGGATGTGAATCCCGGCGGCTGGAGGCGTTGTGCTCTGGCCTTCCTGGAGAGCCAGTGTTGGCGTCAATCCTGTGCATCCTTTGGCGAGGATATGGCGAGCCGGCCGGCATCCGCCGAGAAAAAGCCCCGCCCGCTGACGGAAAAGTCCGGCGATCGGACGCGGCGAAGACCTGGCGCAGTTGCCCGGGCGGTCGGTGCGTTGCTTGCCATGTCGGCCTGTTTCTTTTTCGGAGCGGGCCTGATGTCGTTG
>JAFGTN010000655.1 GCA_016934075.1 Pirellulales bacterium | reverse complement strand
GCCTCGATCCGCTGTTCGGGCAATGCCGTCACCGAATCCTTTTGCGCGGCCTCCATCATTCCGGAGACAAAGGAATCGATGCTGTCCTGTCGTCTCTTAAGGATACGATCAATGGTTGCCTGATCCATCGGCTTCGGTTTTTCGGGTTCCTTTCGGCCCGGAGGATGAATTTTCACCGGGTGTTTCAAGGCGTCTCGAACCTTCGGCCAGTCAGGAAAAAATACCGCGTCTGATACAGCTGGCCGAAGAACCACGGAAATGGCTTTCATCCATCGCCGGTCCTCCCATTCAAGGCGGATTTCCGGCTCTTGGGAAACATAATTGGGCGGCGCTTCGTGGCGGGAAAAAACCAACTCCCAATCCGGCAGCTCATTGAGATTTCTTGCCGGGAAGTATCTGGCTTTTTTGTTGGTGATTTTTGCCATCAACGGTCCGGGAGGAGTACACAGCCCCTTGCGTATCTCTTCCCGCAGTTCGTCCCGGAAGCAGCCATGGAGCCTGAGTATTTCACCAATCTCCAGCCGGCAGGAGTATTCAAACGGCTCACAAAGCCCAACTTGGTACAGAGCGGCTACGGCTGCTTCATGCGATTCGGTTGGCTTTCTGTTTTCCATGTCCCCATTCTTGTCAGAAAGTGATCGTTTACTGGGTTTTCACCCTGAGAGGCCCCTTCAAGAAGTGCTTGCCAGAGAAAACAGCCTAGGAGTAAAATCCAATTCAGTTTACAGTTTTTATATGTTTCCAGACAACGACGTTTTTCGCTTTCGGTCGTTATTTGCGACGGAAAGACCGGGACGGTAGATGGACAGAACTAACGAAGTAGTCATGTACATCGTTCTGAGATCGGACCTTGGAATGCCCAAGGGCAAGGCTATTGCCCAGGCCGGGCACGCTGTTCAGCTTGCGATCCGGGCGGTGGAGCAATCTGGACAGGAACAAAATCTCGCCTGGCTGCGGGAATGGGAAGCGGGGAGCTACACCAAGATCGCCCTCAAGGTCGGGAGCCTAGAGGAATTGGAAGGGCTTTCAAACACGTTGACCGCCGAGGGGATTATTCATGTTCGCGTAGTGGATGAAGGCCGGACGGCGATCGAGCCCGGCACGACCACGGCTATCGGGATAGCCCCCATGCCGAAAGCTGCTTTCACTTCAGTGATCGGGCGACTGAGACTTTACTAGCTTTTGTTTGGTTCATTGAAATGTGCAGCTTTGACGCACTGCATCTGCCGCAACGAGGATATCAACTCGAAGCGAAGTACAATGTTCTGCAAGGAGAACAACATGAAAGATCATATTTCTTGCTCTGCATTCGTCAGCTTGGTTCTGCTGTTGGCGGCGTTCGCGTTTTTTTCCTGTCAAACGGAAGATGATCTAGACGCTGTCAACCTGTCAAACTGGGGGGATGGGGCTTCGATATCACTCGCTCCTGATGGATCTGCGAATATTTCCTTTGAGGACATGAATAGCGGCGTCCTTTTATTTGCAAACTACACTGGCGACAAGTGGACGATCGAAACCGCGAGCCCGAGTGTTACAACGGGCGCACCAACCATCATCGCGACGCTTTCCTCGGGCGAGCCGGTCATCGCGTTTTCTGACTACGTTGTTGTTGACGACATCGGGAAAGGTAACCTTCTTTATGCAACCCGAAACGGAGACGAATGGACCGTTGAAGAGGTGGAAACCAAAGGAGATGTATGGCTAAGCTCTTTTTCGCTGGCGTTTGATGCAGAAGAAAGACCACATCTTTGTTATTGGGAAAGAGAATCAAAAAGCCTGATTCACTGCGAAAAAACGACAGCAGGTTGGGACAAGGAAGTCATTTTCTCCAATCAAGATTATTATGATGATGGAGGATGGATTAATATCAGCACTTCGATCGTCATCGACTCGAACGACGTCGTGCATGTATTCCATACGGATTATTATCAAATAAGCTATGCGACAAATATCGAAGGGAACTGGAATCAGGAGATCGTATCTGAAACAGGATGGATAAACGGTCGAATTTCGGCGGCTGTTGATTCCAATGATGACCTGCATGTTGCTTATGCTCAAAATGACGAGGGAGACTCGACGGACTGCTTCATAAGATACCTGACCAACAACAGCGGTAATTGGGTGGAGACGAAAATTGCTCCAACGTGTTCGAACACCTCGATCACGGTCGACGCAGTGGGCAAAGCACATCTCGCCTTCGGCGGAGCATATGAGGGGGGTGTGCAATACGCTACCAACGTCAGCGGCTCTTGGGAAGTCACGGCAGTGGATTCCGGAGGTTATGTCGATTCAAATCGGGCGATTGCATTGAACAAAGACGGCATTGTGCATATTGCCTATCCGCACTATGGGCCGCAGACCCTTCGTACTGCAACAAACGCCTCGGGCGAGTGGGTAATTGCGGAATTTGAATGATAAAGAGATTCCTGACTTTTCTCTTTGGCTAAAACGTGGAGTGAAACCAAGACCTCGATTTGAGGAAGCGATATGATGAACAGAGAGATGCTTATTGAAAAAGCGACAACCGCCGTTCCTGACGATACTTACTACAACATTATCGACACGTTGGAGGAAATCACCTTCTCCGATATGGTCGGAATATTTAGTAAATCCAACTATCGATGGAATTCCAGGGACGAATTCCGTGGACACCCATAACCGCGCAAGTCAAGAGTATCCCTTTTGTCTAATTGCGCTTGGCGAGGGGCGGGCCTTCCAGATAGCCCGACCGAACACAGACATCAAAACACGGAAACGCTCCGGAATCATGTCACGAATTTTCTCAGCCGGCGCGGATGGTCGAGCAGGACATCAAACCGTGTCTCAACCCCGGTTTCATGGAATACTGGGGTGCGAGTCGGTCGCCCTATCGCGGCATGTTCGGGGAGACTGTCGAGACATAAGAGTATAAAAATTCGGGGAAGTGCATTGAGGACTTACTGAGGAAATTAGTTTTTCTACCCTGAACATAACAATAAGCGCTTTGATTCCGCTCGGCTTTTCTCTATACTGCCGCTTGAGTTCCCCCACTTTCAATAGGAGGGATCGATGAAGAAGTTCTATTTCTTGTCGCTCATGGCGGTGCTGTGTCTTGGCCTGGGCTTGGTTATTTCCTGCGGTGACGACGATGATGACGACGACAATGACGATGACCATAACGATGACGATGACGGTGGGGATGACGACGACGATGACGCCACGAGCGATACCTGGACCGATTCTACTTCCGGCCTGACGTGGCAGGTGACACCGAGCGATATCATGAGTTGGGACGATGCGATAGCCTATTGTGACAACTTGTCCTTGGATGACGGCGGCTGGCATCTGCCGACCATTTCCGAGTTGCGCACATTGATTCGCGGCTGCGATGCCACGGAGACCGGCGGCTCGTGCGGCGTGACGGATTCCTGCCTGGATTCCGATTGCCGAGATGACTCCTGCTATTCCTGCGATTATGGCGACGGACCTAACAACGGCTGCTTTGGGCCTTCGGAATTGCCGGGCGAATGCGATTGTTATTGGTCGTCTTCGCCGGTCGCCAAACCCGACCACTACGCCGCGTGGGCTGTCGATTTTAAATACGGCTACGTCTACGAAAACTACTACCCCGACGACACCGACAGCTATTACAGCGCCGCGCGCTGTGTTCGTTAGTCGGTCGACCGTGATAATTGGTTATTCGGTAATTGGATTTCCGGGGACGCCCATAACCGCGCAAGTCCAGAGCATCCCCTTCTTGCATCTTTGTTGCTTGGCGACGGGCGGGGTGACAAAGGGAAATGTCATACGAACTCGTTTCAGGATCTGGGGCCAATCACGCACAGCTTTCACCAAGGGCGAAAACTGTGGCACACGGAACGAGCGCCATTCTTCCGTGTGCCGCACTTTTGGCGAAGCCAAAGGTGTGCCGGTCGTCACCGGATCCTGCGTCGGGTTGCAGGATGGCAAAGTAACTACCGCTATTGTCCCGGCGGGTGGCACTGTTTTGTAAGCGATCAATGTGAGCGAACATAACAGTGGATAATTTAACACTGATACACCTCACTACGTTCGGTGAATCAGTGCCCCCTGGTTGGTTATTTGTAGGGGTAATCCCCCGTGGTTGCCCTGGTCTGGGTAGGCACAGGGGCCTACCCCTACGGCGGAAATGGCACTCGAACGTTCATACCATTGGCGTGGGACACTTTTTCCCGAGTGTCCCACGAT
>JAFGTN010000654.1 GCA_016934075.1 Pirellulales bacterium | reverse complement strand
TCGGCCGTCGAGCACATCAGGTCGTAGATCGTTTCTTGCGTGACGTTTTCGACGCCCACGAACTCGTAGGCCTGGCGGATAAGTATGCTGGCTCCGGCCACGTAGGGCGCGGCCATGCTGGTGCCGGAATAGGTGGCGAAATCGTCGTCGATGCCGTTGTCGTTGCCCAGATAGTCGGGCACGGTGCTGGTGATGCTGCGACCGGGCGCGGCGATCACGCGACTCGAACGTTGCGAGTAGAAGCTCATCGAGCCGTCGTTGTCGAGCGACGCGACGGGCACCACGTGCTCGCTCACGGCCGGATAGCTGAGCCCGGTTGCGTTGTAGCTGGTGAACTTGTTGCCGGCGGCGACGGAGATGAAAATCCCGTCGTTTTCCAACTGCGCCAACTCGTCTTCGAAGGTCGCCCAGGATGGCACGCCGTGGGAGTTGTTCACCACGCCCAAGCTGAGGTTAACGGTGGTTATGGGATTTTCGAAGGTGTCGATGTTCTGGTGCACCCAGGAGAGGGCTTCTTCGACCCATTCGAGTTCGCCGTAGCCCTGGTCGTCGAATACCCGCAGGGCGACGATATCGACGCCCGGGGCCACGCCCGTGTTACGGCTATCGCTGCTGGCGATGATGCCGGCCACGTGCGTGCCGTGCGAGCCCATGGGACCGTCGTCGTAGGGATCGGTATCGTGCTCGCCGGTGAAGTCGAAGCCGCCCACGACTCGATAATCGGCGCCGAAGCCGCCGCCCAGTGCCAGATGGTCGTAGGCCACGCCCGTATCGATGATAACCACGGTTTGCCCGGTGCCGTCCAGCCCGTAGTCATTCCGCGCGGCGATCAATCCGGTTTGGCTATGGGCGTCGGCCAGCGATGTTTCCAGCGTGGGATTGAACTGTTCGGTTGAATTAACGACCGAATAGTCGACGAAGAAATCGGGAATGCTCTGGGCGGCCGATTGGACCGAGAGCATGATACGATGTTCGAAGGGCTCGAATCGCGCAAGGCGGATCGAGCCGGGATCTTTGCGCATGGCGCACATCCGGGGCGTCTCCTGCCGAAAATGGCACGGGTGAACCGAGTTCGAAACCGGAACTGCGCGTACGCTTATTCAGCGGTGAGGCGCGATTCCAGTTCGTTACTGGCGAAAAGCGACCAGGAGGGGAACGGGCCGCCGTTTTCGGTGCGGGTACCGAAAACATCTAACAAATTGTCTTTACCGGTCGCTTCCTTGCACCGGCGCAACTATAGGTTACGCATGGGGTTGAATTGGCTACTTTGAAGGCCACTTTTGCCCGCGGAGCGTAAAAGGAAAATAGGACAACTGGGCAGCCGGAAGAATCCTTCTTGCCGGAGGCCGTGTTGAAAAACGGCCACGCCCCCGCGTTGCATTTGGGCAACACGGTAGTCGTCAGGCAACGTGTACGGGAGTGTAGCGGAAAAGGATCGCGGAAAAAATATAGAAATCAGAAATAGTTATGGTGTGATGGAATGCGCGCGGAGAGAGGTAGAGGAGGCAAGGCGGGCGACAGCGGGGATGATATCGGTGGGTGCTAGCAGTTCGTTGGAAAAGGATGGCGAATTGTGGTGCAGCCATCTTGGCTGCATAGTGTTCCCTTGGTGGTTATTGTAGGGGCGCGTCCGCGACGCGCCGGAATAACCTCTGTGACGTAACGTTGTACGCATTATAAATCACGAAAGCTCGAAAGGACGAAAGCACGAAAGTGTTAGAGAACGTTTTCAGTCGGTGCTTTCGTGTTTCGTGATTAAATGTCTTCAGGGTGTTTAGCGAGTAACGTTGGATGCCGGCATTTATTAGTCCGGTTGTCTTTTCTGCCAGGAATGCATAGGATTTAGGTTCATAAGCTTCGTAGTGTGCGTCCGCGACGCACCAACGATCACAGCCTAGGGCGGCTGTGCTTCAAATCGGCGGTTTTAATAGGAGGCATTTTGAATGGACTATCATCTCTCTCGACGCGATAAGCTGCGGCGGGCGGTTAAGAAGGCGGGGGCCGATGCGCTTCTGGTGACCAGCTTTACCAACGTTACGTATCTGACAGGATTTTCGGGTGACGATAGTTTTCTGCTGGTGGGAAGAGATAACGATGTGATTCTGAGCGACGGACGGTATACGACCCAGCTTGAGGAGGAGTGTCCGGGGCTTGAGATGTACATCCGACCGGGGGGACAGGGGATGTTTGATGCGGTCGCCAAAATAGTGGGCAAAATGAAGGCCGGGCGGCTGGGTGTGGAATCGCAGTCGATGACGGTTTCGCTTTATAACCGGTTGGATAAGGATCTGGCGAAGGCGGCTTTGGTGCCCACTGACGGGCTGGTTGAGAATCTGCGTGAGATAAAGGATAAGGGGGAAATTGCGGCGACTCGACGCGCGATCGAGCTTACCGAGAGGGGATTCGCGGTTCTGCGGGCAACTCTTCGACCGGAAAAGACCGAAAAACAGGTGGCAGATGAACTGGAGTACCAGATGCGACAGTTCGGGGCCAAAAGCATCGCGTTTCCCAGCATAGTGGCCGTGGGCCCGCGTGCTGCGCTGCCGCATGCTACGCCCGGAGATAGTCAGATTGGGGACAGTAACCATCTGCTGGTCGATTGGGGAGCAAATGAGGGTCAGTATAATGGTGACTTGACGCGTGTGCTGTTGACAGGTAAAATTTCGCCCAAACTTGAACGCATGTATAGAGTTGTGCTCGAAGCACAGCGGCAAGGCATCGAGGCCGTTCGACCCGGAGCGGTGGCCGAAGATGTCGATCGGGTTGCCCGTAAAGTTATTGATGAAGCGGGTTTCGGCCGATACTTTGGTCATGGTTTGGGTCACGGCTTGGGATTGGACGTGCACGAGTCCCCACGATTGGGTGTATCGAGCAAAACGGTTTTGAAGCCGGGTATGATCGTCACGGTCGAGCCTGGGATTTATTTGCCGGGTTGGGGTGGTGTCCGCATCGAGGACGATGTTTTAGTAACTCGCTCCGGTCACGAAGTGCTCAGCGACGTACCTAAGAGTTTTGAGGAATCGATCGTCGGATAGTCGGAACGGACACTAACCCGAAGCGCAGGCGAAGGGAAGTGAATCGAGTGGCCGCGATGCTTCTCCCTTCGCTTGCGCTTCGGGTTAGTATGTTTTTCGAATAATCGGGGTAAACGAATTTATACAAAAGAAACTGTGGGCCGACTTCAACATTGGAGAAAAGGGCATGGCCGGATCATCGTCATCTTCACAAGATATTTTCGACGTACGGAAAATTCGCCGCCTTGTAGAGTTGATGAAGGAGCACGATCTTAACGAGATCGACCTTCGTCAGGACGATATGCGTATCCAACTTCGTCGCGGAATATCCGTCGCAGGGGGAATGTATCCGCAAGTGACGGTGCAATCGCCTCAGCCAGCGCCCGCGTCTCCGCAACCTGCCGCCGCGCCGTCGGCGAAGGCCGCGGCCGCTGAAGAGGGCGAGGATAATTATGTCGTGATAACCTGCCCTATGGTGGGCACGTTCTATTCGGCTTCGGATCCGGAAGCGGCTCCGTTTGTGAAGGTCGGCGACCATGTCGGACCGGAAACGACCGTCTGTATTGTTGAAGCTATGAAAGTGTTCAACGAGATTCCGGCCGAAGTTTCCGGCAAGATAGTGGCCGTGTTGGGCAAGAACGGTGAGCCGGTGGAATTCGGGCAGCCGCTATTCAAGGTTGACCCGCAAGGATAAAGATGTTCAAACGTATTCTGGTTGCCAATCGAGGCGAGATCGCTCTGCGAATTTTCCGTGCTTGCCGCGAGTTAGGCGTGGAAACCGTAGCGGTTTTCAGCGAGGCGGATCGCGGCGCGGCCTATTTGAGGATGGCCGATGAGGCCTATTGTATCGGGCCGCCCAAGCCGGCCGACAGCTATCTGAAAATCAGCCGTGTAATCAGCGCGGCCGAGATCGGCAACGTGCAGGCCATTCATCCGGGCTACGGTTTTCTGGCCGAAAATCATCACTTTGCCGAAGTGTGCCGTAGCTGCAACATCGAGTTTATCGGCCCCTCGCACGAGGCCATGCAGTTGTTGGGCGATAAGAACGCGGCCCGGAAGCTTGCCCGCGAGGCCGAAGTGCCTACCGTGCCGGGCAGTGAAGGATTGGTAAACAACGAGGCCGAGGCCCTGCGTCTCGCTCATGAAATCGGCTTCCCGGTGCTGATTAAAGCATCGGCGGGCGGCGGCGGGCGTGGCATGCGCGTGG
>JAFGTN010000653.1 GCA_016934075.1 Pirellulales bacterium | reverse complement strand
CCCATTCGCCTGCAATGGGCCATGGAAGCCCGCGCAGTGGCCGACTTGGCCGATGGCCCGATCAGCGTGAAGGTGAAAGACACGACCGTTAGTCTGGCCATCGACGAACTCGGTGGCGTAGATCTTATCGTGCAAAAGAACGGCAAGATCCTGAAAACGCTCCCCGCGGCCGCCAAGTCCAACAAAGAAGTCAAGGCGCTGCGTGAAAGACGCAAGGAGATCAAACGCCAGGTATCTCGGATCCGGCCCACACTCGAACAGATGATGTGTCGAGGCGAGACCGTGCTGGGTGAGGAACTCGGCGAGCTTATGCGGCACCCGCTCATAAGTCCCATGCTTGGCCGTCTTGTGTTGGTGGGCGATGGCATCATGGGCTATCCCCAGAACGAAGGCAAAGTGTTGCAAGACCATGCCGGCCTACAGGAACCGGTCAAGAAGGACGAATCGCTACGAATCGCCCATCCGCACGACCTTTTGGCCGGCAAACAGTGGCACGCTTGGCAGCGCGACTGCTTTGTCCGCGAGGTCGTGCAGCCTTTCAAACAGGTCTTCCGCGAACTCTATCCGATAACCAAGGCCGAACTGAAAGAAAAGACTCAATCGCGCCGCTACGCCGGCCACCAGGTCAATCCGCGTCAGGCCCTGGCCCTATTGGGCAACCGCCAATGGGTCACCGTGGCCGAAGAGGGGGTGCGAAAAACGTTCCACGAAGAGGACCTTTCGGTGCACATTGAGTTCCAGGAGGGATTCTATACCCCGGCCGAGATCGACGGCCTCACGCTTGAGGCCGTACAATTCACGCGCCGCGGCGATTGGCAGGTTTTGCCTTTGGACGAGGTTCCGCCGCGGGTGTTCAGCGAGGTCATGCGCGACCTCGACCTGGTCGTAAGCGTGGCCCATCGTGGCGGCGTTGATCCCGAGGCCAGCGCCTCGACCATCGAAGCCCGTAGCGATCTATTGCGCGAAACCCTGGCATTGGTCGATGTGCAAAATGTCCGCATCGAGAAGAACCACGCGTTGATAGATGGCGACTTGGGCCGCTACTCTGTGCACATGGGCAGCGCCGTGACGCACAAGTTGCCCGGCGGAGCCATGTTGCTCGTTCCGGTCCATTCTCAGCACCGAGGCCGGTTGTTTTTGCCCTTCGCCGATGACGACCCTAAAACGGCTGAAGTTATCACAAAGGTGCTGACTCTGGCCCGCGATAAGAAAATCCGCGATCCCAATATTTTGGACCAGATTCGTCATCTGGGCTAGCACGGCCTCACTCGGCCGTCCCCGGCTTCAACCCATAAGCATTATCGAACACATTAGTCTTTTCCTTGCCGCCGACGGCTTTTTCGGCCCGGTCGTGCCTAACGAACCAGTTGCGGTGCACATCGCATTTTTTTTGGGGTACGCCGCGGATCACGACTGGTGTTTGTGGGGCGCGGAACGTGTTGTTGTAGATGTCGATGGATGTGCCGGCGATATCCGTGCCGTCTTCGCGGTCTCTTCCGCCGTGCATGTCGAAACAGTGGCTCAGCGAAGCCCCAAGTTCCACGTTGTTTCTGGCGATGTAGATGCAGCCCGGCCGGCCCGTTCCGGCGATCGAGTGCCGGTTCCAGTCGAAGAGGTTGAACTCGATCAGCGATGATGACGTGTTGTGCGAGATGCCGTAGCCCAGTCCGTTGTGTTGGCAGTGGTGTATGAAATTGTGGTGTATGTGATGCCCCAGGCCGTTTCTCAGGCAGATGCCCGCGTGTCCCCAGCCCGAGATCTCGCAGTTATCGACTTCCAGGTTGTCGTGGGTTGTAAAAATTCCGTCTTGAACCGGGAATTTGTAATAGTATTTGTGTTTATCTCCCTTTGGACCGAAGGCTCGGCGATGGTGGTGCAGTCGTCGCCGTGTGTTGGGTCCTCTGATCCGCAGCCCCGTAATGCGCACGTTGGGACCGGTGGCGCGGATCATGGTCGACATATTCAAGGCATCGCTAAGAAGCAAGGCGCCCTTCGAGCCGTTCTGCCCGCGGTCGCCCGCAAGCGTAACACCGCCGGGCAGATCGACCACGTATTTTTCAATGTAAATCAAGGCGGTCAAATCCAACTCCAGCTCGCCGGGAATGAAGATAACTTGCCCACTTTTCGCTTTTTTCACGGCGGAAAGAAGTCCGTCGAGATCCTTTACTGTATAATCTCCCTTGGTAACCATGTTTTTATAACCAACACCGCCACCGATAGGCCCTTGCCCGTCGGGCTTGGCTCCGTAGACAATACCGTCGATTTCCAACCAGGTGGGTTCGTCGGCCAGAGTCAGGCAGGGCAATATGCACGCGAAGATTAAAATCATCGAGGCTTTCACAGTGCTTCTCCCGCGTGTTTGTAGCACAGCCGTTCTCGGCTGTAGGCCAGTTACTTTGAATCGAAATTGCGTAATCCCATCGAGATCCATCATAGACAACCGGTACGGCGGTGGCAAGTTTTGGTTCTTCTTCTCTGTTTGGCGTGAATAGAGAAGAGGAACCCGTACTTGGCAAGGCCCAAACCGCTGCAATCGGCTGGGTTAAAAAGCCTGTCCTCTGTCATCTATCCTCTGTCCTCTGTCCTCTAACTAAATCGCCCACTAAATTTCGAGAAGAAACACGGCCAAGATGACCGTGCCACTTTCAAGTGACACATAGAATCCGCACGCAATAGACTTCGAGCAGCAGGCGCTATACAATCTGGGTAACCGGAGTGGAATAGAGAGTTGGTTGACTTATTGGGGGCTGAATTGCCAATGAACCTTCCCGCGGTCGAAAATCCAAGAAATCCTCCTGGTCCAGGCGCATTTGCGGTTGCACAAGGAGCATTGGCTATACCGGCATCAATAAGCCACTGACTCAGAGGAGACATGCAATGAAACTGCACTTTCTGAAAAAACGGCACTTAGGCCTATATGAAATAGAAAAGAAATGCAGAATGAACCTAACTTCTCTTATCTCGCTCGCATTTGTCTTCGCCGTGGCCTTCAGTGGCTTGGCCACGGCCCGGGCCACCGAGCCTATCGAGATTGATAGCGAAAGCGGTGCCGAGATCTACGTGTTGGGTGGCGATGCGCGGCCCGCCGACAATATTTATGGCGAGCAACCCTACGGCGATGCCACGGGCCGCCGCATAGCCATCCGTTACTATCCGCTGCCGAACAAGCCCGGCGGCATCAATATCCTGGATTTAGAGGACGGCTCGAATCGTGAGATCTTCTCCGGTAGTCCGCCCTTCCCGGCGTTCCATGCCTGGGGTGAATGGCTCTACTACGCCCAGACAGTCGAGGGCAGGAAAATGCTGCGGCGATGCAACTATCTGACGCTCGAGGTTGAGAATGTGGCTGAACTGCCGCCGGACCGTGGCAGCTACAGCTATGGCACGGTCTCACCCGACAATCGCTACTATGCAGTTAGTGTCCGACCTCCGAAGGGCGGATCCTCCCAGGTGCATCTGCTCGATATGCGGAAGAATCGTTGGAGCGTGCTCCTTGACAAACCGGGCTATTACCCCAAGCACGAGCAGTTTTCACGCGACGGTCGCAACCGGGTGCTGATTCAACTCAACAAGATGCCGGACGCGAAGGTGGTGTGCTTCAGCCGCACTGAGTATGATGGTAAGCAATGGAGCCACGCGCACCCGTACCTGACGGCAAACAACAAGTGGCTGGTTTTCGGTGCGCGGAGAAATGCCCACCCGCAGGTACATGGAGCGAAGTTGAAGGACGGATGGTTGCAGACTTTCTAGAAGCAGTTTCGTAACAATCCAGGTATCCAATTTGGAGGAACAAATGATTCTAAGAAAAGAAAGTGATTCGGATATAGAAGCCATTACGGAAGTCACGAAGGCGGCCTTCGAAAATCATCCCATTAGCAATCAAACGGAACAATTCATAATCAAAGCCTTGCGTGCCGCGGGCGAGTTGACGATCTCTCTGGTCGCCGAGATTGATGGGCGGATCGTAGGGCATATTGCTTTTTCACCCGTAGCGATCTCGGATGGTGCCACAAACTGGTACGGGCTCGGCCCGATCTCCGTAACGCCCGAATATCAGAAACGGGGCATCGGTAAAGCGCTTGTCAATGAAGGTATGTCTTTGTTGAAAGATATGGGAGCACAAGGCTGTGCCCTTGTAGGAGACCCGAATTATTACAAACGCTTCGGTTTCAAGAATTATCCGGAACTGATTTACGAGGGAATTCCACAAGAGGTTTTTCTTGTCTTACCTTTTACCGAAAAGATCCCCAAAGGTAACGTTGTGTTTCATGAGGCATTCAAGGCGAATAGCTGACGAGTCGCATTGCTAGAATGCTTTTAGCTATATACGCCGAAGCCGCCGATGAACTTATTGCCAGGTTTTTGCCCATCGATTCAAGTTATCTCCCTCCAGCTCGCTCGATATATTTTATATGGTTCTTCGCACATTTTAGTGGGTACATATGAATGAATAGCTTGTTAGCCCAGCCGCTTGCGGCGGCT
>JAFGTN010000652.1 GCA_016934075.1 Pirellulales bacterium | reverse complement strand
CGGTTTTGGCCTCGATCTTCTTGCACAGGCTGTCATAAACTCCCTTGGGGAAACCCAACAGATCGGCGTGAATAACAACAGCCGTTTTGCCGTTGGCGTCTTCCAGCGCCATGGCCTTGACCCAAAGGTCGTGCAGCTTTCCCTCAGACGGCTTGTTGCGATTACCATAGCCGTTAAGCCACATGGGCTTGTTGGGCGTGATATTGGTTGCGGCCAGACCTACCTTCCATTGTCCCTCGGCGGCCAGCGATTGTTGAGCAAAAAGCGTGGCGGCAAAAGCCGCGATCGCCAAGAGGATCAGAAATCTACGTCGTTTCATTGTCTTGATTCTCCAATCTACCCTACAACTTAGGAACCGGGATGGGATTCTTGACATCCTTGAATTCCGGTTCGTAATGCGGGCGCAAGTCGACACCGTAGCCGCGATCCAGTTCCCACTGCGCGCGGGCCGCCCAAGGCGTGCCCGGATGATCTTTGATGACTTGCTTGAAAAGCTCGCTGGCACGTTTCACGTAATCGGCGATAGTGTCGCCGGTGAGTGTTTTCTTTCGCGTGGTGATGTCCCAGTAATAGAGTCGCAAATCGGGTGGTTTCTTCAGCGGCACAACTTTGGGATTCTTCACGAACGCGTCGATAAACGCTCCGTATTCGTATACACGGGCCTGATAGGCTATCATTTGCGCGTAGGTCAAATCGAAGTTGGCTCGCCAGCGCGGTTTCGATTCCTCTTCGCGCAAAGGCTTGATCTTCTCCAGCACCTTTTCGGCTTGCGCCAGATGCTGCAGGTAGACCTTGGCCTTGCCGTGTTCGGTGGCAACTTCCTTGACGAAGGTTTGCGGGTCGGGTGAAAAGTGTACCCGCATTTCGATAACCTTGGCATTATCGGTGTTATGCGGGTTTAGGCTCCAGATGACCTCGAAGAGTGTGTTGCGGAACTTGCTGTTTTCACGGTCATTGAGTATCTCCCGGCGGGCACGCAGGTCGGGACGATAGGCGCTCATGGCTTCAAGCTCGTAGCGGCGTTTCTCGCCACGCACCAGCTGGGATTCCAGACTGGGCAGGAGAAAGAAAATGCCGGTCGTCTGCCGCGAAATTCGCGATTGTTCATAGGGGCCGAAACCGCTGGGGAAGGCATCGTAGCGGCGACGGAAACCGTCGGTTTGCGTCTGCTCGACAAATGCCGATTCGGGCCCGCGGTCAACCGAAAGCCAGTAGGGACGACGGGTTTGCGGATGGCGCCACCTTATGTAGGCATACGGATAACCGAAGACGGCTTCGCGACCGAGGATAAAGATCTTGCAACCGGCAGAACGCGATTCCTGGATGACTCGTTCCATGTTCTGTACGTTGTCGTCGCGATCACCGCTTTCGTCGGAAACAAGAATCAAAACCAGTCGCCGCTTGGCCCTGCCCGAAAACTTGCGATACTCCTTGATGCATAGCCCGATAGCCGTGCACATCTTCTCCTTGCCCGTATGGTCGATGGGCACGTCGTCGATGGCCTTGCGAATTTCGCCCAAGTCGCTGGTGGGGCGTTTGGTGTGTATGGCGAATTTTTCACCGTAGCTGGTTACGGCGGTGAGTAACATGTCGCCGGAGACCTTGTTCGTGAGGCCCAGTTCCTTGTAGACGCGATCTATGCGCTCAGATATTTCCTTCTGGTCGTCCTTCATACTCTCCGACTGGTCGAAGCACCAGATAACCAATACGTCCTGCTTCTCAAGCATCCAGAGAATTTCGCGGGTAATGCGGTCCATGGCCTGGCCATAGTTGTCGGCGACCGACCGGCCCTGTCCCATGGCGCCCTTGGGCAACTCGGCGAAGGTATTGCCACGACTGGGAGCCGAGGCCAAGGCTCCCTCGACTTTGATCTCGGTGCCGTACTCTTCGGTCTCCAAAACCGATTTAGCCAGTTCGGGAGTGCTTACGTCGGCAGCCGTACCGGCCAGAGAACCGGCGGCGGCACTGGACACCTCCATCTTGGTGCCCACAACGATCTGTTCCTCAAGAAAAACCGACTCCAGTTCCTCGCTGGGATCATCAAGGGGATTCACTACCAGCGACGGTGCCAAGGCGTCCAAGGCGTCGGGCAACATCCAAAGCGCCAACACGACCAGAATTAACGTGTGTAAGACCGTGGAAATCAAAAACGAAGATGACCCCTGTACGATCTTGCGATGCCCCCACCATCTTTTATGTAACTTCTCGGCTGTGCCGGCCTTGGCCGCCTTTTCGTCTTTCTTAGCCGAAGCAGCAGCGGCCTTGGCGTTTTTTTTGGCGGCTTTCGCCTCTTCTTTTTTTGCGGCTTTGGCCGCCTTCTTATCGGTCGAACCGGAACGTCGCGCGGGCTGTCGCGAACGCCCTACGGATGAAGAGTTTTTGACTATGGCATCCAGGTCAGGACCTTCATCGGCAGCGGTGTCCGCAGGTTTCGCCTTCGGCGAAAAGCTTTGCTCGGAACGTTTGTCGGAATCTTCCTGTTGGAGATTCTCGACGTCACGCGCCTGTTCATCTTGCGTTGATTCGTCTTGTTGCGGATCGTCGGGCCGCGAGGACTCTTCCATATCTCGTCTCTCTTCCCATACCGGGGGGTTCCCGGGAATGCGTGTTTGCTTCCGCCAAAGCTTGAAAAGTTTCGGCAGGTAGAGAACTCTATTCTACCCACAAGCCTGTAGACCAATCAATGGACGCAAACCTTGTGGAATACAAAGTCTTGCAAACAGTATTCAGATGGTTCTCTATATACCCATTAGAGAGCCTGACGAGGGCCACCCGCCGGCAGTATGAAACCATATTTGCTTTTGCCCTTTGGTATTCACACCCAAGATGGTCATGCCACGCATGTCCTTACTTCTTCTTCGCCGGTTCTGCAGGAATTACGGCAGCCGGACCTAACATGTTGTTCTCGGAAATTACCTCTTTGGCACCGCCCAGATCGAAAGCCGGACGTTTTTGCTCGGTTGCTACGTTCAGGTCTGTGGCAATATTGGCGACCAGCAGCAGCCGTGTGCAATTTTTGTCGGCCGTTACGGCCTGCCCGCTGAGACCACTGAAGACATTGCCGGTAATACAGATATCCGAAGTGCCCTGGAGCGTGATGCCCGTAGCCAGGTTCTGCTTACCAACTCGTCTGCGTTTTTTCCCGATGAAGCTATCCGAAAAGTTATTGCCGGTGACAGTGATTCGACCGCTATTGGGGCCGATGACCAGTGCCCGCACGGCGTCGATCGTAAACGTGTTGGCCGAGACGGCACAACCCCAGGCGTCGCGCAAGTCGATTCCGCCACCGAAATTGTCGGCGATGACGTTGGCACTGATGGTAATGCCGTAGCAATCGCGGTCTAGAATAACACCCACACCCTCACACTCTTCTATCATGTTGCCCGAGAGAACCGAGCCGTAGGTATTTTCGATAACGACGCCGTGGCGGATGTGGTCGTCGAGATTGTTGCCGTTCATGCAGAGGTTGTAGCTATCGATGCAACGCACGGCGTCGAGATTTTCCTCAAAGTGGTTGGCGTTGACAACGATATCGTGTCCACCGAGGATGTTCAGCCCGGCTTGGGCATTATAGGTAAATATCGAATCGCAAACGCGGGGATCTTCGTAGCATTTGTCCAGATTCACACCGAAACGACCGCAGTGGTCGGCGGTAATGCCTTCTATGTAGATTTCGTTCACGCGTTCGGCCAGGATGCCGTCACCCGTGAGCGGTTTCTTGGCATTCGCGGCGGGCGGTTCGCCGACGAAGGCCATTGCATTGGCCGATTTCTTGTCTGGACTGACGGCGTCGCCGCTGACACGGAAATTGGCCAATTGAACGCGCCAAATATTCTTTCCGCTTTTCTTCGCACGGATGTGCAGGACCGGTTGGCCGTTTTTGCAGCAGTTCACCAGATGCGTGGCCGTACCGGTGCCTTCAACACGGGTGTTTTCTGTTGAGATTACCAGCGTCTTTTCGATACGGAAGGTGCCGGCCGGAAGTCGCACCACGCCACCGGATTCAGGTACCGCGTCGAAAGCCTCCTGCAGGGTCTTGAACTTGGCTGCGTCAATGATCCCACCGGCGGTCCGCGCCGGAGTGGGCTTGTCGGCCGCGTGGGCAGGGGAGCACAAAGCGATTGCGAATATCGAGAGCAGGGCAGGGTGGAAGCGTGAAATAATGCGAGACATGGTTTTCTCCATAGGATTTTGTGATTGTGATGGCGGGTTGTTGAAAGGTGGGTGTAACCGAGAGCAACTCACGGCTCAGCAGGAGCTTCGCCTTCGTTTTTTGTGAGCAGGAAGGCGTTCGCCTCCGATTTTCATAGTGACACTGTCAATCAACGGGGCCGGTGGCTAGCGCCACTCCGCTCACAACAGCTTCGCCCTTCCGTCGTTTTTTGGCTAGCCCACGAAATAGCTCAAGTACTGGACTTTTGCAAAATTGCGAGTCAAGGGCACTTAGATATAAATTGGCGGCGCAGCCGGCAAATTATATCTAAACACCGCGGGGATGTTAACTTGTTATCTGTCAATGAATTAGTGTCTATCAAGACAATGTAAAAGAAACCTTCGCTTCGCAAAGCTTTCTTTCACATGTGCCCTTGACTCGCAATTTTGCAAAAGTCCAGTCAAGTATACAAATCTCTTACGGTAAATGTCCACCTGCTAGACAAACTGCCCCCCACCTGGGGAGTTACTATAACCAAGGTAGTCAGGACGGATTTATTCTGTTACATTACGTGATTCGCTAACCATGGCCGGCGTGGTCATGGTGCGTTAGGTAATCGGTTTTTCTTTCCTACCGCTATCGCGGGTGGAGATTTTTTTAGGAGAACGTAGATGTCGGAAGAACGAGTGATGAATCGTTGGTTAGTGGTGGTTGGAGCCATCTTAATCCAATTATGTCTTGGTGCTATTTATGCATGGAGTGTCTTCACGAAAAAAGTTACCCTTTCGCTTGATGAAGGCGGCCTATACGGTTTTTCGGCAAGTGAGGCTGCATGGATTTTTTCTGCCGGTTTGGCGACATTTGCAGTAGTAATGGTCCTTGCCGGTCGCCTACAGGCTAAGGTCGGGCCGCGACCGATTGCCGCCGCTGGAGGTATTGTTCTCGGTCTCGGCTATATACTTGGCGGTTTCTTAGGTGACAGTTTCCTAGGGCAACTGATTTGCATCGGCCTTATCGGTGGCGCCGGAATCGGTTTGGCCTATGTGGTTCCGATTGCTGTTGGTGTTAAATGGTTTCCCGATAAGAAGGGACTAATTACCGGGCTGGCCGTAGCTGGTTTTGGGTTTGGAGCAACTTTATGGGTTAAGCTTGCCGGAAGTTGGTTTGGCGGATTGCTGGAAACAACCAATGTCTTTGGTCTTCCCGGCGTTCAGAGTGTTTTTGTTATTTACGGAATCACATTCCTCGTGTGCGTTTTACTCGGGAGCATTGTGATGATAAATCCTCCTGCTGGCTATAAGCCGGCCGGCTGGGAACCACCGGCCCCTAACAGTACGACCAAGGCGACCGGTGCTGTAGATCTAACCAGCAAGGAGATGCTTGCAACACCTCAGTTTGCCATACTCTGGCTTATGTTCTTCGGTTCCGCGTTAGCGGGCCTAATGGTAATCTACTGCATTCGCTTGTTCGGCATTGATGCCCTCCAGTCTACCGGCGCAGCTGATACCGCCGCCAAAGCCGGGCAAGTTGCCGGCACTGCAATGGCTTCATATGCCATATTTAATGGCCTGGGACGGATTATTTGGGGAATGGTTTCCGACATAATTGGCCGAAAAATTGCACTATTCGTGATGTGCCTTTGCCAAGGGCTGGTAATGTTCGGTTTCTACCTGGTCGGCGGATCGTATTTGGGACTGATAGTTGGCGCCTCGATTATAGGTTTTAATTTCGGCGGAAACTTCGCCCTCTTCCCAGCCGCAACTGCCGACTTCTTTGGTAATAAAAATGTCGGCACAAATTATGGTTGGGTATTCCTTGCATATGGCGTGGCCGGTATCGCCGGACCGCAAGTGGCCGGTTACTTCAAAGATTCTGCTCAGGGTGTAACCGCCGATCCTACTGTATGGTTCGTTCCATTTGCCGTTGCCGGCGTTGCATGTCTCGTAGCAGCCGTCTTGGCCCTTGTGCTAAAAGTTCCATCGCACAAGTAGTGCAATCTAAAAAAACGCCAAGGCGGCGGGTTTCCTACCGCCTTGGCTATTTCTTGACATAACTTTCAGTAACGGGAAAAAAGTATTGAATCCACTTCACTATTGCCAGCAAATAAGCCCTTTCGGGAGTAAATCCAAACGCCAACAAAAAATCAGGCTAGACGACGGAACCATTTCACGTCAATCCACTTTGGCTAGATCGAGAAAAACAATATGCGAAGGATTCCCTACCGGGGAGTAATGGCCGGTAAAGTTTAGGCCGCCGGTTTTGCAATTAATCCTAAAAACGGTAATGTTGTCGGCACGCTGGTTGCAGCAATAGAGGAAACGGCCGGTGGGATCGAAGTTGAAGCTGCGGGGATAATTACCTCTGGTCCATTCTTCCGCGATGTATGTCAGTTCACCCGTTGGCCCAACGAAGAAGATTCTGATACTATCGTGCAAGCGGTTGCCCGCATATACGAATTTGCCATCAGCCGAAACCAGGATCTCGGAGCAGAAATTACTGCCTGCAAATCCTGGCGGCAGGGTAGTGACAGTTTGTCGCGCGGCTAACCGCCCCGTGCGGGAATCATAGTCGAACAAAACGATCGTCGAGCCTTCTTCCTGAATTGAGTAGAACCAACGACCATTGGGATGGAAGTGGAAATGCCGCGGCCCGTCTCCAGCGGGCAGCGAAACGGCAGGCGGATCGTTAGGAATAAGCGAGCCAGTTTGCCGGTCTAATTTCCATACGAAGATTTTATCCAGTCCCAAGTCGACATGCAACACAAAGCGTCCCGAGGGGTCAGCTTGAATCATGTGTGCGTGAGTACGATCATGTCCGCTGAAGGCAAGGCTACCCGGCGGAGCATTGGTCGCCCTGGCTGGGCCGATCTTGCCGACATCGATCTTGATGTCCGTTGCCTTGCCCAGGCGGCCATCCGGCAGAATGGGTAGCACCGCCACCGAGCCGCCGAAATAATTGGCCACCAGCAAGAACCGCCCCGACGGATGGATACTCACATAGGTCGGGCCGGCGCCGCCTGAGGTGACAGTTCCGAGCAAATTCAAATGCCCGTCTGTCCTATCGATGGAGAAGGCGCTAACCGTGCCTTCTTTGTCCTTCCCCACCCGATCCGTCTCGTTTGCGGAATACAGTCGGGTTCCAGCGGTATTCACAGCCAGGCAACTGGGGCTTGTTCCCATCTCGTGGATGCCGACAGGTGTCATCGCACCGGTGTTGCGATTCACCTGGAAAAGATGTATGCCACGACCATTGCCGGGCGGCAAGTCCACCTGAGTGGGCAGCATATCGCGAAGCGGAGAACTGAATGTACCTACGTATGCGATAAGCGGGCCACCGGCCTCATCCGTTTGCGCGTAGAGCAAACCGGAAAATAGCGGGATTGTGCCCGCCAGTGCAACTGAAGTTTTTAGAAACGAACGCCGAGTACAGCAGAGTATGGTCATGCTACAAATCCTTGCACTTTCTGCTTCTCACTTATCACCCTCGATCGTCAACCATTCCGGGACGCGGCAGACGTTGCCTTCGCGGTCTACCATGGCCAGGGTTACTTTGCCTACGGCCAAAAGTTCGCCGTCGCGTAAGAGTCGGTATTCGTGTTCAATTTTTGCCATCGTGATGCGAGTAACGGTGGTTTGTAGCGTGAGCAGATCGTCGTAACGGGCCGGTTTGTGGTAGCTGATTTCGGCCTTCACCACCACACAGAACAATCCAGACTCCTCCATCTGACGATAGTTTCCACCTGACGCCCGTAAAAGTTCCGTGCGACCGATCTCGAAGTACATGAGGTAATTGCCATGGTGCAACAGGCCCATGGGGTCGGTTTCGGGATAACGAACGCGGATCTGGATTTCGTGGTTAGTTAACATTTTATCAACGACACGCTCTCAATTTTCAGAGTAAAGGCTTAAGACTTGCGACCTGCCCTCTACCCTCAAAAATCACACAATTTACATCAACTTTCCCGCTCAAATTGGCCTGCTTGACCTAATTGGTCGATACCCATATAGTTAGGTTGGATTTGTTGTACCATTGATACTGCACCTCAACTATGTCTATTTCCGGGCCCCGATTATCTTCTGGATTATATCAACACGAGCACATCGCTCTAACCCACCCAATTCAATTAATACCGTGCACGGCCATAAACTGCGGTTTTGCCGTTAATACGACGAGAAGAAACCGCAATTTATGACTGTGAGCAGTGCATTTCAGTCACCAGGGGTAAAAAAGAGAGCTTATGAGTACCGATGAAGGCAACGTTGAGGGCCTGGGAACGATTCGCGGACGCGATTATCCGGCCATCCATCAGTTCACTGTATTCCTGGAGAATCGTGTGGGGCAATTGATGGAGGTCGTGAGACGCTTCGAGGGCAGTAAAGTACGGATTGTCGCTATTTCGATTGCCGATTCTGCCGAATGCGCATTCGTCAGATTACTGTTGAGCCACCCCGAGGAGGGTCGCGAGATTCTCGAAAGGGCCGGATTGGCCATTATCGAGAGCGATCTAATCGGGGTAGAACTGCCCGAAGGGCCGCAACCACTGCTTTCTGTCTGTACGGCACTGCTGCAGGCCGAAATCAATATCATACAGGCATACCCCCTAATGGTCAGACCTCACGGTCGAGCCGCGGTTGCGATTATGGTCGATAACATCGACATGGCCCTGGAAACGCTCTCCTCTACGGGAGTGACGTTACTCACCGAAAAAGACCTGCTGGAAGAGTGGTAGTCGCACCCCCGCCCATTTTATTTCGGATACCTGCCGGCTTGGTAAGTATGTCCCGCGGTCGTTACGTACGTGGTAATAAATAAACAGTTGACACTCCGGTCATGTATGGCAAACTAAGAGAATGTCGATACAGGTAATTTGCCCAGGCTGTCACACCCGCTTCAAAGTCAGCGATAAATTCGCCGGCAAGTCAGGCGCTTGCCCTAAGTGCAAGGGCAAAATCGACGTCCCATCGGCCGACCAAGAGGTCAAGATTCATGCGCCCGAGGCATTTTCCGGTGGAGCCGCGCGAGGCGCCTCGGGCAAGCTGACGCTCAAGCCCATATCTCGGACTGAAGTCAAGGTCACGCCCGTGGCTATTGCCGCCATTGTAGGTTCGGCGTTGGTACTCGGTGTCGTAACCTGGATGGCAGGTGAAATTTTGCGAGAGCAGATCGCCTTTCGCGCCATCGGACTGCTGTTAATCTCGCCGCTGATCGCCATCGCCGGGTATACATTCCTGCGCGACGATGAGTTGGAAGCGCATCAGGGCAAGAGTCTCTACCTGCGGGCGGCGCTTTGCGGCATCGGCTATACCGTACTTTGGGCCATATTCGGATACGTGTCCGAAACGACACTGACGGGCGAGATCTGGGAATGGATAGTCGTAGCACCACCTTTTCTGGTAACCGGCGGCCTCTGCGCGTTGGCCTGTTTCGACCTGGATTTCGGCTCCGGTTTCTTCCACTACTGCTTCTATTTGGTTCTCACCATGGCCTTACGTTGGGCAGCCGGAATGCCATGGATTTGGGAACTGAGTTCGTAAAGTTAGGTATGTGAAAAACTAATCCGAAGCGCAAGCGAAGGGACGGGAAAACCGTGAAACGTTGCTCCTCCCTTCGCTTGCGCTTCGGGTTAGTATTATTGGCCCTTCGCTTGCGTTTCGGGTTGGTATATACTCTCATTTCATGATTGAAATTTTAGATATCCCAGAAATTGTCGGCATCGATGCCCGAGACGGGCTTATACGTATTCCGCCGGAGTTGGACGTACCGCTTACGCCGCGGGTGCGGTCAATAATAGACTCGCCCGAGTTCCGGCGTCTGGCGGGTATCAGCCAGTTGGGGCTGGTGGGATTGGTATATCCGGCAGCAAACCATACTCGTTTCGAGCATTCATTGGGCGTGTATCGCCTGGCTTTGCTTCTATTGAAACGCCTGGCCCACGACAAACGGTTTAAGTCGGCCGTGGCACCGCGAGACGCCGAGGTATTTATCGCAGCCACTTTACTGCACGACCTGGGACACTGGCCGTTTTGCCACCCGATCGAAGATATCCACCTGGAGGCCGTACCGCATCACGAAAACTTTGCCGATAGTTTTTTGCTCGAAGGTGAAATCGCCGACATATTGCGCAACGAGTGGTCTATCGATCCCGGCAAAGTCGTGGCGTTGTTGAACCAGGATCCGGATGACTCGGCTTCGCGGATTCTCAAGAGCATGCTCTCGGGACCAGTGGATATCGACAAGATGGATTACCTGGCTCGCGACAGCCTGCACGCCGGAGTACCCTACGGCCGGCATTTCGACCAGCACCGCTTGATAGGCAGCCTCTGCCTGAACGAGGCGGGGGATGGGCTGGCCATCAGCGAGAAGGGTAAAACGGCGGCCGAGCTTATGGTCTTCGCCCGCTACGTAATGTTCAGCGAAGTCTACTGGCACCACGGTGTCCGCGCGGCCACCTCGATGTTGCAACGGGCATTCTATTTACTGCGCGACCGACTCGATACGAAAAACCTCTTCCGGTTGACCGAAGAACCCATGATCGCGGAACTGCGAACGGCTGCCGGTGACGGTCCGGCCGATGAACTGCTCCGCGGCCTGTTCGGCCCCAGGCGGCAGCTTTACAAACGGCTGGCCCAGTACAGCTTTCTCGAACAAAGGGAGATTTACCAGCGGCTTTCGCGGCGACCGTATCCTTGGCTGGCGAACTGCGCCGAACGTTTCGCGGACGTTGCCTCTGGCGCCATCGGCCGCAAGATCGCCCCGCACGAAATACTCTTCGACGCTCCACCGGTGGAGCGAGAGGTGCAATTCGATGTCGATATTTTCTTCCCCAAACAGAACCTTTACCGCCCGCTGGACGAAGTGTCGCCAGTGGTGCGGACCTTGGCCAAGGACCAGTTCGACGATTACGTCAAGCGTGTGCGTATCTTCGCGCATCCAAGAATAGTCGGCGAACTGCGGAACCTGGAAAATCTTTCACAACTGCTCATCGAAGCAATTGAACGCGATGAATAGCAAACTCCGACGCCATATCGCCTCGGAAGCCGCGCGGTTGATGTACATTCGCGAGGAGTCTGAATACTTTCGGGCAAAAATGAAGGCGGCCCGGCGTGTGGTTAAGGGCGATGTCAAGCCCCGCGATCTGCCCAGCAACAGCGAGATCCGCGACCAGGTGCAAGCCCTGGCGAGGATGCATGAAGGTGATCGCCGCAACGAGAACTTGCGCGAGATGCGAGTGACCGCCTTGCGAGTGATGCATATTTTGCGAAGTTTCCGGCCACGGTTGATCGGCAGCACCATGACCGGACACATCCGCAAAGGTTCGGACATAGACATTCACGTCTTCGCCGATAGCGTAGAGGCCGTGGCAGCGGCCCTGGAAAGCGAGGGACTGCGCTGCGACGTCGAGCGGAAACGCGTACGCAAGGAGGGGCAGGAACAAGTCTTCGTGCACATTCACTTCATAGACCGCTTTCCCTTCGAGTTGACCGTCTATCCGTCGAATATGGCACATTACGTATTTAAAAGCTCGATAACCGGCAAGGCTATCGAGCGGGCAAGCATAGCCGAACTGGAACAAATTCTTGATCGTGAATATCCTCAACTTTCACTGGATGAAATGATCATCGAGGCCGAGGGAAAGGTCGACCGATTTGCGATTTTCGAGATGCTGCTGTTGCCCCTGGAACGGGTGAAGGAAGGGCCCAAGTATCACCCCGAGGGCGACGCCCTTTATCACAGCCTGCAGGTCTTCGATCACGCCCGCGAGGAGTTGCCCTACGACGAAGAGTTCCTGCTGGCCGCCTTACTGCACGACGTGGGGAAGGGGATCGACCGTAAAGAACACGTGGCCGCCGGATTGGACGCGATACGGGAGTTTGTCACACCTCGCACGATTTGGCTGATAGAAAACCACATGGCTGCCGCGCAATTAATCGACGGCGAGCTGGGAGCCCGGGCTAGGCGACGATTGCAGGAATCGGAAGATTTCGACGAGTTGATGCTGTTGGCCCAGTGCGATCGCGCGGGGCGCGAGCGCGGTGTTGAGGCGTCTGATTTGGAAGAGGCGCTGGATTATATTCGCGAGCTTGAAGGCCAATAAATATCCAGGTTAATCGACTGTGCTGCAAATGCACAAAACGTGTTTCGAAATTGGGTGCTACATCAGATTATCGTTGTTACCCCGGCCGCCTGCGGTCGGAAGTACCCACACCCGTCACGGGCGACGGGGCTAACAATGCCAACCATCATTTTGTGTGCTACAAATCGCTAATACACCAAATTGCGGAAATTCTTGATCGTGTGGAACGATATAAAGTTGCCATCGTGGGCGCTTTTCGCCTTGGCATCGCCTGATCGGCTGGCTATATGCAAGTCGTCGCCGTCGATAACCATGCTGGCATAGTGTCGGCCCTCACCGGCCGATCCACCCATCGCCA
Source organism: Pirellulales bacterium (assembly GCA_016934075.1). Taxonomy (GTDB): domain Bacteria; phylum Planctomycetota; class Planctomycetia; order Pirellulales; family Thermoguttaceae; genus JAFGTN01. The sequence continues at coordinate 3,913 of JAFGTN010000652.1, read as the reverse complement.
CCAGGCCGGCAAAGCACCAGTCGACGCAGTTCTTCGAGAAATGCAACTGCAGGCGGTGCCGCTCGTTGTTGGGCAAGTTGAAGCGGTTCGCGGGCAGTTTCTCAGCTCGCGTCATGCTGTCGGTCGCCTGTGAGCTCAATAGCCAGTAGAGTTTTGTTGGTTTGTCGTAGAGGATGTGAAACTTCATCTGTCCGCCGGGGCAGGGCAGCCATAGTGCTTTTTTGCCCGACGGAACCGTTTCGAGCATGGTGGTCATGCTGCCGTCGTCATCCTCGACAACCTTGGCGATGGCCGCATAGCCCGTCCCGCCCGTGTGGGCACGCATCCAGAGGTGGAACGTTTTGCCTTTTGGATCGTACCAGTAGTGGTCGGGATCGACGAACTGAACCACGTTTGTTTCCAGCCATCCCATCGGCGCGCATCCCCGGCGAGGAGCGATCTTCTTCCCTTTGAGCGAATCGACCTTGAAGAAGGGCACGCCGAAGTAGTCGACGTCGTCATCACTGACGGTTTCGCGAAAGACCAATTCCGAGGCAAACGTCCAATTTTCACGCTTTGTCAAATCGTCGCCGATTTTGCCACGCATCAGAACGGGTGCTATTTCGCCCACCGGCCAAGAGCGGATCTGATTGGAAACGCGTCGCTCCATCACTAGGTAGACACATCCATTTGCATAGTGGACGTTGCACGGAGCTTGATGCCACTTTTGCCCCTCGGTCAAAGCCGTGGGCTCCGACCAAGTCTCGCCCCAGTCGTCGGATCGCATGACCCTCAGGTCACCGGCCTGGCCAAGTACGTACAGCGAATCGCCGGCCACGAACGGCCGGGCGTGGCAGAAGGGGAAGTTCGTTCGATGGGTCCAGGTTTTGCCATGGTCGTCGGACGTAAACACCTTGCCGCGCCAAAGAGTTTTACCGCGTTTGATGCCCGGAATATTGCTCACACCGCGACCACCCATATCCATAGTTGCCACCAGTCGTCCGTTGGGGCATCGGGCCAGGCCCGGGCTGTAGCAATAGACGTCTTTGGGGCTGGTTGATTCGAAGATTTTAACGAAGTCCTGGGCCAGCGGTTTAACTTTCCACTGGGAAGTTTCCTTGCAACCGGCCTCCTCGGCCGCCAAGGCGATGGATGTGCTCAGGGCAACCGCCACCAGGAATACAAGACTCACAATTTTTATCGTTATGTTCGGTATCATTTTTTTCTCCCTAGTCAAAGTGAAAACTGGACTTTTGAATCTTAGTTCGCTCTTACTGTTGTATCGCCATGGCACCGTATCAGGTTCAACAGGGCATAATGTTCGGGCGGCTATTATTACTCGCGTTGCTTACGCCGTGTGTATTTGCAGTTCATGCTCATCAGGCCGGATGCGATGAATCAGGGCGACAAGTACATTTACCGCGTTACCATCTGCGACGGGGGCCGCACTTAGTCACAACCAGAAAGCGTCTGGTGGGCATGCGTGACGCTGGATAGACTCAGATAGCAGTTGCTGTTTGTAGGCAATAACGGCCTTTTTTCACCGCGACTTAAGATCGAAATTGAAAGTGTTTTCTCCCGGGGCAACCTGGGCGGTCAAAGTGCTTTGCCGATTGTAACGCGCCGGCAAGCGTTCCCGGGGTGATTCTTCGGTGGCCGTTGTAATCAATACCGTATGACTCCCCACCTTGGCTCCCTTGATATCGCGAAGATACGTCAACTCGTATCGTCCTTGGGCGTCGGTTTTAGCGTACGACTGCGTGCCCGACTGGGGCTTGAAAAAAATGGTCGCGCCGGCCAGCGGCTGAGAATCCAAGGTCACCGTGCCCGTGACTTGACCACATTCCGGCATATCGCTCATACCGCATCCCGCCACAAAAACCACGATCAATGCCGCAAGCAGCGGCGCTGGAGAAAAATGGCACATTCTACTTTTTTTCCTTGTGGTTGACATCGTGTTTTAAAAATTCCGTAGCCGTATTAGTGTGCCGCAGCCGGCTTGTTCAGCAATGTTTATCGACACATGCACACTACACTGCCGGACGAGCCGGCAGTGGCTCACATTTCAAAATACTTTCTTACGTCCGAAACGGATGGAATTCAAGCCCCGCCCACTAGTCGAAAATATCGGAGGGAATTGTCTCGCCGCCGTCCATGCTGGAGCATTTCTCGAATGTTTCCCCGTCTATGTTCTCGCTGACAAATCTGACCGAGCCGTCGGCAAAGCCGAATTGGGCCCCGCCGGGATGTTCGCTGCCGGGATGTTCGTAATGCAAGTCGTTGATTGTACCCCAAAAGAGATCGAACGCGGTGGCTACTCCACCGACAGCCCAACCGTCGTGGCTGGTACCCGCTCCCGGCGTACGGTTACCTTCCAAGTAGAGACGCTGGAGTTCACCTATCAGGATCGTGGATGATGTACCGTCTTTGATATCGGCTATTTTTGTCGAGCTGTTCCAATACATGATCCCCATCTCCTCGGGAACAGTATTGCCGGGAATGAATGCGTGATCGAAGGGAGGGTTGGATTGATAGCCATTGTCGTACCAGTAGTTGCTGTAACCCACGCACACGCCATAGTCGTTCCCACCATGGGTCCAGTTCTGGAACATGATGTTAACGTCCTTGGGACGAACAGTGTTGCGGCGGCTGGGGCAGTAGAAACCGGCGACATCCCTTTTGGCCACGTCGACGTTCGCCAGCACGTTGGTGCTGAAGTCCCACATGTCAAATAGCACCGACTCTCCACAATATGGGAGAATCAACACCATCCAGCTATGACCTTGCCTGCCCTGTTTGGCTTCTTTCCAAATGTTATACCCGTCGATCACGCAGCTTCTGCCAACGAATCCTGACGGAAATGAACCTTGGGCGGAAGCATAGTTATGCAATGCCAGGGAGAGTTGCTTCATATTGTTCTGGCACGACATACGTCGCGCCGCTTCCCGCGCCGCCTGAACCGCCGGCAACAACAGCGCGATCAGGATCCCAATAATGGCAATAACCACTAACAACTCGACCAAAGTAAAACCACGCCGTTTCATCGGATCAACTCCAGAAAAATGAGAAGTGTAATCGGTTTCATAGCATACTACCCGCCAGACATTCTACTAGTATCCCAGAGTGCACTAGAATTGTCAAGCCTCATTAAACATTATTTCGGTAACTTGCAGTTAGGGCAAGATCTGCATGTGCCCCAAAAATCTTCGATAAAATGATAAAGATTATCACCGAGATAGTATTTGCACTTTTTCGGCGTATTTTTTCGAGGGATTGGACTTCTTCAGTTAGGCTGTGACTGTTCATTCTCAAGCTTAGTATTTTTCAGAGCAGGTTGCTTTGGCCCGGACTTTTTCTGTTCATCCTTTTTCGGCGCCGGCTGTTTTGGTTCGGACTTTTTCTGTTCATCCTTTTTCGGCGCCGGCTGTTTTGGTTCGGGTTGCTTGTATTCGGTCTTATTTGGAGCCGATTTCTTGGATTCTGGCTGCTTCGGTTCTGTTTTCTTCGGCGTCGGCTGCTTGGGATCGGATTTCTTTGGATCATCTTTCTTCGGCGCAGGTTGGGTGGATTCTAGCTTCTTCGGTTCTGACTTCTTCGGAGCTAGTTGCTTTGGTTTGGGCTGCTTGGGTTCGGACTTCTTCGGTTCAGATTGCTTCGGGATTGGTTGTTTCGGTTCGTCCTTCTTCGGCTCAGCTTTTTTTTCTTGTTTCGGCTTTTCCTCTTGTTTCCCGGCCGTTTTTGGTCGAGTTTGACCGGACATTAGCGGATACATGAGGGTTATCAGCGCATTTGCGGGCACGCAATACGTTTCTGTTCGTCCGCCGCGGGCAACGTTTACACCGACCACTTTTCCATCCAGCCGCACCAGGGGCCCGCCGCATTCCGTCGGTGGCAGTGCCGTATCGTGTTGGAGAACCAGGGGGAAATCGTCGTG
>JAFGTN010000009.1 GCA_016934075.1 Pirellulales bacterium | reverse complement strand
TCTCTGCGACATTTAGATATAATTTGCCGGCTGCGCCGCCAATTTATATCTAAGTGCCCTTGACTCGCAATTTTGAAAAGTCTACTGCAATCAAGGAATTTCGAGTATGTCCGACTTCAAATATTCCCCCTCACACCACGTTCCTTTCCGTGACCAGGATGCCTTGGGAGCCGCGCGAAAAATCACCCGTGAAGATTTCTTGAACCATCCGAACAAGAATCTCGACGTCAAGGTGATGCCCGACTTCGACGTATGGTTCTTCTTCATGATGGACATCTATTTCCGCATCAAACACGCCATGGAAGCCGGGGAAAAGTTGGTCATGATCTTGCCGCAACCATGGCCGCTGTATGAAAAAATCGCCTACATGATCAATCGCAACAAGATCGATTGCTCGAACCTCTATACCTTCAACATGGACGAATATGCCAACGAAGATGGAGTCATCGCGCCCGAGGAATGGCCATATGGTTTCACCCATTCGCTAAAGAAATACTTCTACGGCAAACTAGATCCCCAGTTGCGCCCGCCCGAAAATCAAATGGTCGGCCTCACCAACGAGAACTTCAAAGACTATGGTAAAATGATCACCGATCTGGGCGGCGCGGATATCTGCTACAGCGGTCCCGGTTGGACGGGCCACCTGGCTTTCGTCGAGCCCGACGCGCCCGAGGTTCCCAAGAACCTGGAAGAATTCAAGCAGATGGGTCCCAGCATCGTTACGCTCAGTCCCTTCACCTTGGCACAAAACTCGCTGCACGGTAGTTTCGGTTCCAGCGGCGACATCGCGGCCGTCCCGCCCAAGGCGGCCACCATCGGGCCGGCCCAATTCCTCGAAGCCAAAAACCGTATCGGTCTCTATAGCATCGGCGTGCACGGCACGGCTACTTCCTGGCAACGTCTAATTGCCCGCTTGGCACTTTTCGGTCCGGTCACCCCGCTTGTACCCGACTCTATTATCCAACTGGTACCGTCAAACGTTTGGGTTACCGAAACAATCGCCCAAAAAATCGAAGTTGATTGGAATAAGGGATACTGAGAGACGGTCGATCTATAGTTTACGTGATTGGGTTGAATATCCGGAAAGTTATTTACCTGTCACTTCCCTTAACCGTGCAACCCTCACAATCCAGCGAAACACAACCTTCTCGGCGGCCGTTTTGCTTCAAACCCCCCCGATATAATGGGTGATGCAAATGGATTTCAAGCTACTCTTTACATAACAGGTTTTACGCCTTGAGCCGCAAAACCAAACCGTTATCCGTGATATCAAGGCCTCTTATTCAAAGTTTCGTGTCGTAAATGCTTCGAGTGCCGGTGCATAAAATTCAGCCGGGCATGTTCCTTGCCCGACCGATACCCATGCCTAACGATCCATATCGATTCCTCCTCCAGCGAGACCGCGAGATCCCGCTCGACCTCGTTCCGCGCTTGAAGCAGTTGGGAATACTCGAGGTTTGGGTGCGGCATCGCGGGCTGGAGTTTCTCGAAGACATTATCGATGAGAACCTGGGCGAACATCAGCGTGAAATTTACATCGGTGTACGCGAGAACTTCGAGAACCTGATGCGTGACATCACGGCAAAATTGGATTTCTCGTATTTTCAAAGCTCGATCAGCAATTTCTTTAGCTATCTCAAAAGCAGTTCCGGCAGCAACATCCTTTTGCAGAAACTGGATGCCTTCGACAACTATCTGCTGTCCCACTCGGCCAATATTTCATACCTGGCATTACTGGTGGGCATGAATCTCGACCGCTACTTGATAGACGAACGCCGTTTCAAGTCGGCTCGGGAAGCCAAAGAACTGCACCTGCTGGGCTTGGGATGCCTGTTGCACGACATACGCAAAATCCAAGTACCCAAGGCCATCTTGCATAAGCCCGGCCACTTGACTAACGACGAAATGGAAGTCATCCGCCGCCACACAACCTACGGCTACGAGATGGTAAAGGGCCATATTCCCGCAACCGCCGCGCAGATCGTCTTGAATCATCATCAGCGTTGGGACGGCAAAGGCTATCCTTCGCGAATCGACTCGCTTTCGGGCGAAGAATTGCCACCACTGGCCGAACGGCAGATCCCTATCTTCTCGCGCATCGCCATGATGGCCGACATCTACGACGCGGCAACCAGCGAGCGGTGCTACAACAACGCCAAGTTGCCCGTCCGCGTACTCCACGAAATGCGGACCACTTGCCGCGGTTTCTTCGACCCGGTTATCGAAACGGCCTTTTACGGCACCGTACCACCGTTCCCCATCGGCCAGGTCGTAGAACTCTCCGACAAATCCACCGCGGCCGTCGTCGACTTCAATACCGACTTCCCCGTCAGTCCAAAAGTGCAATGCCTACGCCGTCCCAACGGCGAGGTGGTGAAAAATCCCGCACTCGAGGAAATCGACCTCTCGCTGCATTACGACCTGGAAATCGCTTCTGTAGACGGCCAGGATGTGCGTGAATGGACCGCATCGCAAATAACGGCCGAACTTGATCCCATGTTGGTCTGAGCGGTGGATAATGTACAGTGAGGCTTGGAGGATGCCTCCGCAACGCTCCAAGCAATTTCTAGTGGTGGCGGGCGCACCCTACAACTATCGTTTCCAGTGGGGGGGTCGAACCTGCATCTTCTCGCCCCACCTGATTTTTATCAACTCCAACTGTTAAAAATCTCCTTTTCACAACCCTTTCCTCCCACGGAGGTAGAGTGTAAACTCAACGGTGGAGGCCCGGGACAAGATTAGAGGGCAACATTGGATAGACATTTTTCTAAAAACCGCCATTCTGACATCCACCGCGACCGCAAGTCGCCGGTTGCCCGGTCGTTGTTCATATTGATTCTCTTTGCGGTTTTCCTAGCCGGATTGCCCGGCTGCAGCGGTTGTCGAAAGGATAACGGTGAAGACCAAACGGCCGCCGAGAAGGAAAAGAAGAAAAAAAAGAAGCCCGAAAATGACTTCGAAGTCAAACAACCGGCGCCCGAGCCCAGCGATCACGAGACAGCCATATGCTGGTACAAGCCCGGCCATTGGACGAGCGTGACACTCGACGCCAAGACAAACAATTTCGACCTGGTGGGCAGCCTGGAAGTCACCCTGTCCGACCGCGAAGGCCGGGAAATCCCGTTGCATGGCCAGCCCTATTCACTCGTCGAATCCCGCGACGTGGCCTTACCCAAGGGCCAGCCAAAAATTCTACACTCGACACTTTTCGTGCCGGTACAAAAAACGGAACCTCAGAGTTTAATGCAAAACCTTCCGTCGGTTCTCTCGACACCGACACCCACGCAGGCTAAATCCGTCAACGCCACCTATCGAATTTCCGGCCGCGGTGGCAAACGTTTCGAAACCGCCTGGCCGCTTGCGCGCATGCCTTCCTACCAGTACCACTTCCCCGTACTCGCGCAAAATCCCGAGCGATATGTTTTCCTTCGCTCGCTACACTCGATTAAACCGCCGCGCGACTTGCTCGACAATCTGCTCGACGGCAACCACTATCGCATCTCCTTGCTCAAGGTCGACCGCAACGTGTCCCTGCCCTCCGAAGCACTTTTCTGGACGAGCATCGCTTATCTACTGTGGGACGACATCGATCCACAGGTGCTCACTCCCCGGCAACAAAAGGCGCTTGTCGACTGGTTGCATTGGGGCGGTCAATTGATCGTCAGCGGCCCGGCCACTCTCGACGGTCTTCGCGACAGTTTCCTCTCCGACTATCTGCCGGCCACCGATGGCGGCAATTGGGAACTCAAGCCCGCCGACTTCGATGAACTCAATGCCAACTTCGCCTTACCCGCATACGGTAGACTCACACCCACGGGCGAATGGACCGGCGTCAAGCTGAAACTGGCTGCCAATTCCCGGTTACTGCCCCGCACCGGTAAACTCTTCGCCGAGAGGCGCGTGGGGCGCGGCCGCGTGGTGGTTTCGGCTATGCGCTTGTCCGACCGAACTCTGACTACCTGGGACGGTTTCGACGGGCTCTTGAACGCTTGCTTGTTACGCCGCCCGCCACGCCAATATATTATACCAAGTAGAACCGACGAACTAAACGACATGAAAATTCTCTGGGCGGCCAACTCTCGACAGGAACAAAAACACCCTTTCGATCCGGCCCTTACTTGCGGGCTGCGATACTTTACACGCGACACGGACGTCTCGCTGGACGAATACGCCGCCGATCTTCGCTCACCGATATCATCGGCCCCGGGCTTTGGTAACCAGCCCGCCTCACTAGACGATTCGGGCAAGGTCGGTAGCGGCGTTGCGGCCTGGCGCAACTTCTGTCCTGTAGCTACCCAGGCTCGTGAAGCTTTGCGAAACGCGGCCCGCGTCGAAATCCCCAACCGCATGTTTGTCATCTGGGTCGTAGGCTTGTACCTCCTGATCCTTGTCCCGTTGAACTGGGCGGTCTTTGGCGCCTTGGGCCGCGTGGAATGGGCCTGGGCCGCCGCGCCCATAATCGCCATCGGTTGTACGCTGGCCGTTATTCGTCTGGCCCAATTGGACATCGGTTTCGCCCGCTCGGTTTCGGAACTCTCGGTCATCGAGTTGCAAGGCAATCTGCCACGCGCGCATGTTACCCGCTACACGGCCCTGTATACTTCGCTGACCACCGGCTACACCGTGCGACACAAGGACCCCGGCGCCGTAGTACAGCCCTTCCCGCCCAACATCAACCACGCCGACGAATTCCGACTCCTGCCGGGCGAGGGACTGGAAACACTTTATTACGATCACGGCAAGGACGTCACCCTGCGAGGTTTCATGGTCCGCTCGAACCTCACCGGACTCTTGCACAGCGAACAGATGATC
>JAFGTN010000068.1 GCA_016934075.1 Pirellulales bacterium | reverse complement strand
ACGCCGCAGAGATGTTAACTTGTTATCTGTCAATGGATTAGTGTCAGTCAAGACAATGTAAAAGAAACCTTCGCTTCGCTCAGCTTTATTTTACATGTGCCCTTGACTCGCAATTTTGCAAAAGTCCAGTAGTATAGGAAACTAAGAGGGGCGGCTTGTATTATTTATTGGTTTTTTTTGGATTTCACATATTCTTGTGTCCGGTCCGGAGACATTTCTGCAATTGTATAAACGGGCAGGGTTTTCAGGGCAGGACTTTTGCTGAACATGTGTCTGCGGGAAGGTGCCAAAACGGGGTTCATAGATCCCAGGATGTATACTCCAAATTTGATTCGTAGGGGAATTAGATTCTTTGCATCGGATAGCGAACACTAGGCAGCAAAGTCGTTCGTAGGGGCAATTTGACCCCGCCGAGCGGTGCACCTGGTGCACGCAGGGATAAGGGCAATGCATCGCCGGGGCAGGCGGCGGGATCATTTTGATTTTTGGGAAAGCCTCCTATTATCTGGCTAGTAAAGCATCTAGCTTATGTTCCAGCGTTCCGACACGTGTTGACTTTTTGAGCAACACGCATCTTTGCGAATCGTGGACGCGCGGCTTCAAACTTGAACCCGAATAATGCAACGAAATACTATATGTTCGTTGTATAGCTCATGTGTCCGTCGTTTAAGGGCACTCTTAGATGGGTAAATCTTCCAGATTGATTATCATGTAGCCCTCGACGCTCAAATGTAGATAATTGACGGAAGGGCAAAACGTCCCTGAATGCCACCTAGGAGTGTTATCGTATAGTTAATAATTGGCGTTTGCGGTGAATTCAGAAGTAGAATGATAGTCAAAATTCCGAAAAGGAGATGATAGTTCTATGTTCATATCAGTAAATTGCTTGACAAACCTAAGTGAATATGCGCTAATTGGGTGGTTTTTAGTATTTGCGACTCACTTGTGTTTTTCTGGCGAGGACCGTAAAAATTATTTAGCTTGTTGTATTTATTAGGTAAGCAAAAGTGTTTGCCCCAGGATCTGTAATCATGCGATACTTTTTCGGAACTCTCTGTGTAAGTCTTTTGCTGTGTAATTTCACTTCGGCCAATTCTTTGATGTTGGTTGGGACGGATGTCCAATGGAATCCGAATACTGAACCGTCTCCAACATCCTACGTTGAGATTTATAACGATACGGGTACTACCGACCGTCTGGCAGGATGGCAGTTGAAGATGAAAATTGAACCATTATCCGGTGCAACGGGAATTCTACAGTTTAATTCCGCGGATTATCCTCGCGAACCAATTGAAAAATATCTTCTGGAAGGAGATTCTTCATACATTCTCGTAACTCCTCCGCCTGCGGTCGCAGGTCCCACTGATACGGTATTGATTCAAGACTATGCACTTTCAGGTTATGGCAGCGAGGTTCCCACGACGCTACATACTCTGGTGAAACTGGATTATCATGCATCGGCTGATGCCGAGGGGATATTTGCCGTAACTGCGGTTCGCGGCTTGGCTAATAGCCTTTGGGCGACACTTGATAGTCAAGACTCGGAGCGGGGATTCACTAACGTTCCGCAAGGAGAGGGTGCTGATGTTGCAATTTGGTATGTGACAGTTCAAGTTCCCGAACCTGGCTGTTTCCTGTATTTGTCGTGCTTAATGGTCTGTTTGGTGTTCACCCAGGCAAGTCGAATTCGAGTGAACAGGTAATAATATTGAATGCGGTCATTTTTTGGACAACTAATCGTATGGCTTGCAGTAAAAACTGAATGTTTTATATGACGGTAAATATCGATTAATATAGGAGGAAGGTGATAGTCGTTAACACGGCCATATTTCGGGTGGTTGTAGACTAGAACTGCCGTATGTTAAATTGGTGATGGTTTCGCAATTCCTTTGAGATATTGGCGAATTCGCCAATAGGGCTTTAATCTCAAATGCTTGATCAAGATAGCAATTTTCGCGAGTTGATGGATCAAGTCAGCCAAGGCTCCGAGGAGGCGGCCTGGCAGCTGGTCGACCAATATGGTGAGCGCGTCCGTCGGGCTGTTCGCTGTCTGCTCAATCGGCGCCTGCGTTCGAAGTTTGATTCCATGGACTTTGTGCAATTGGTCTGGTCTTCTCTTTTTCGGGCAAAGGGAGATCTTGATCGGTTCGACCGTCCGGAAGAGCTGGCCGCGTTTCTGATGACGATGGCCAGAAATAAGGTTGGCATGGAAGTTCGCCGCCGCATGATGACCGAGAAGTATAATGTCAATCGTGAGACCTCTCTCGATGGAAGGGAAAGGGGGGGGCAAGCGGAGCTTTCCGGTTCGACTCCAGAGCCGATCGATGTTGCCATCGCGCGCGAGCGTTGGCAAGGCATAGTGGAAGAACGTCCTGAACAACACCAACAAATCGTCAAATTGCGACTGCAGGGGTACACTCACCGACAAATTGCGGATGAAGTTGGTATTTCCGAAAGAACAGTACGTCGTTTCCTCCAAAAACTTTCTCAAGAAACGTTCGTATGACAAAACCAAGTCGGTATTCTTCGCCGTCCACGACAAAACATCATCACGATCAGGGGACATCGATGATCGTGACCAATCGGGTTCTTAATAAAATAAGGAACCGGTTGGATAAAGGTGAAGAAACAGATCTTGCGGATTTGCTGAAAAAGCATCCGGAACTCAAGCTGCAGAAGTCATTCGTTCTGGAGATGGCTCACAATGAGTATTGCCGCCGTCTCGAGGCGGGTGAGTCGATAGATGCCGACGATTTTTGTGGGCGATTTCCCTCGTTCCAGAATTCACTTTTTATGGTAATAGAACTGAATCGGCTTCTCAGTAAGGATTCTGCTTTTCAAAAGTTGTGTAAGGAACCCGATTGGCCGGAGGCGGGTGAGTCTTTTCTAGACTACTCTCTCATCGCGGAACTCGGCCGCGGATCTTTTGCCCACGTCTTTCTTGCATCAGAACCGGCTTTGGGCGGGCGGCTTGTCGTATTGAAGATTGCGCCCAGCGGCGGAGAAGAAGCCGAGGTTGTCGGGAAACTGCGGCATCCCAATATCGTACCCGTCCATTCGATCAAGGAAGATCCCCAGACGGGGCTTACCGCGATCTGCATGCCCTACTTGGGACGAAGCAATCTCTGCGATGTGCTGGACTATGCTTTCGCCACCGGCGAGTTGCCCACCCGCCCGGACGTGATATTGCAGGCCATCACCGAGCTGCACGATGATCCCAAATTGACGGACGCTCCCGGATTTGACGGCAAGTTGCATCGAGGATCTTACGTCGAGGCCATAATCCACCTGGCAGTACAAATCGTCGACGCTCTAAGCTATACGCACGCGCGTGGCATATGCCATCTGGACATGAAACCGTCAAACGTACTTCTTTCGACCGAGGGGCGTCCTCTGCTGTTGGATTTCAATCTATCCATCGAGGGCGAAACTGACGCGTGGAAAATCGGCGGGACTTTGCCCTACATGTCTCCCGAACAACTCCACTACGTGATCGATCACAAACAGGGGGCGTCGTTACCTCCCGATCCGCGGTCCGACCTGTTTTCATTCGGGATCATCGTCTATCAACTGCTTAGCGGTGAACTTCCTTTCGGACAGATCCCGCGTGATTCATCTGTGGAGAAGATTGCCGAGAAGTTGTTGTGTCGGCAAGAGAAGGGACCGTTGCGCTTGCGGGAAAAGAATCCGCGGGTCGACAAGAGTTTGGCGGCGATTGTAGAAAGCTGCCTGGCTTTTGATCCGGACCAGCGCCCGCAATCGGCTCAAATTCTGGCTGAGAAACTGCGTAAGCAACTCGCTCCGATTCGAAGGGCAAGACGTTGGACTCGAAATCACCCACGGCGGGTATTATTTGCGGCGTCCGTTGTGTTTACAGTTTTTTGTGTCGGAGTAATTCTGCTCGCTATGCGAGCGCCCTACAGTATTCGGCAATTTCAGCTTGGGCAGTATTATGCCGAGCAAGGGCAATATCGTATGGCAGCCGAATGTCTGGATCGTTCTATTGAAGCTAATCCGGAAGACGTCAATGCCCTCTTCGCCCGCGGACGTGTTCGACAGAAATTAGGTCGATATGCATTGGCTGTAGGCGATTTTCATGCGGCGGCTGACATCAGGCCCGATAGTACGCTGTTTGCTTGCATTGGTTATTGCTATAGCAGGCGTAATTATAGTGATGCGGCGATCACCTATTACAATAAGGCGATAGGAGCGGGTTTCAGGTCGCCGGGCCTTTTCAATAATCTTGGGCATAATCATCACAAGATGAATCGCCTTGATGAGGCCGAATGGAATATCAATAAGGCTCTCGAAATGGCACCCGATCTGCAAGCGGCACATAACAATAAGCTGGCCTTGCACGTGCAGCGCTCCAATAGAGGTATGCCTATTACGGAATCTGTTTTGATGCATGCTAAAAACACGGTTGAAACTGCTTCGCCGTCTGGGGATCTTTATCTGGCGGCGTGTTTGCTTTTCGGTCCAGCCGGGCACGACGACCCACGTTGGAGAAAGACGGCAATAAAATATATTAAACTTGCGATTGAGCATCACTATCCGCCGAAGCATATTGCCGGGAGTCACAAGTTGTCGTATTTATGCGATGATCCGGAACTGAAGGCCCTGTTGGATAAGCCCCCTTCCAAAGAACCCGTGGTCAGAGCGGAATACTTTGTGGATCCGGTTGATGATAGTGTTGCCCGAGAGTGGTTTGCCGATTAGTAGGCATAAGTTTTCTATTTCGTGCAATTGAAGTGTCGCCCTTTCGCGACAAACAGAGGTAAGCTGCTAAGGTATGGTGGTCTAGCGGTACATTCTTTGAACGATTACGTCGTTATCACAACCGTTGGCCGGTTAGGACGACGGATCTCAATTTTATAACGGGGTAGCAGCCGTTTTTGCCATGGTCTCCAGCGTTGGGGACGTTCTTTTGGCAATTCATTTTCCGGCACCAGGGGAGTTAAGTGTCTACCTGTATGCCCTGATTTAGTGAGGTTTAAAAATGCAAGCTTTATTTACCCAAAAACGAAATGCCCATCGTTTTCGATCTTTTTCACGTCGTTCACGGCTCGAAGTGCTCGAGTCTCGCTGGGTGCTTTCCGCCCCCTCGGTCGCGGACGTCAACATCTGTAGTACCGATTGGGCACCTGATTTTATCGACTATCTCGAGACTGAAAACTTGGGAACGGGCGGCTATTCGATTCCCGTGGGATCTTCCGCCCAACTGGACGAGCTTTCCTGGAACAACATCGACCAGGTGAAAATTACATTCAGCGAAGACGTTGATGTTCAGATGGGAGATCTGTCGATCAGCGGTGTCAACACCATGGCCTATACGTTCGATGATTTTTCTTACGACTCAAACACTTACACGGCAACCTGGACTCTTTCCAATGCGATCGGGAAAGACAAACTGTTAATCGATCTTGACGGCGACGGCCTGGATCCGGTCGAGGATTATCTGGGCAACGATCTCGACGGCGAATGGACCACTTCATCGAGTACATACAATTCGGGCGATTCGACGCCCGGTGGTGATTTCGAATTTCGATTTAATGTGTTGCCGGGCGACGTCAATGCGAGTAGTTCCGTAAATATATTCGACTTAATATTGGCCAACCTGAAAAAAAATAAAGATACAAGCGACGCTGGATACGTCGCTCAGTACGATATAGATGGAGATGGTACTATTACAACCAGCGATTGTAATGTCATAAGCGGAAGTATTGGCGATACGCTTCCCGCGGGCAATCCGGTCGGAATTTCGGACGATGCTCCCACCACTGCCAATATCAGCAATTTTATGGTCGAAAGAAATGCCGTCGATGAGGTAATCAGCCTATGGAATGCTTTCGATGACGCGGAAGATGACGACGATGATATAACCTATTCGGTTGCCGGCAATTCGAACTCGGCCATATTCGATGCAGTGAGTATTAACGATCTGACCGGTCAGCTCACATTCGACTTCGCAGATAATGTATCCGGTTCTTCCACGGTCACTATCCGCGCAATGGATTCGTCCGGCCTTATCGTGGACACCGTGTTTACGGTAACTGTGAACGATCCCCCGGTAATCAGCAATTTCTCTGGTTCAGATCAAGGTGAAGATCGGTGGACCTTCAGCGGTACGGTGTCCGATGTTGACGATGTCATCGAGGGCATGGTGGTGACTTTGGGCGGCATTTTGGCCTCATATAACATAACCGCCACGGTCCAATCCGACGGAACTTTTAGCGTTACAGATACGTTTGTCGGTCTCACTAGCGGCGAGGCAACAGCACAGACCGAAGACGATGACAGCGCTGAATCGAACGTGGCTGTTTTTACTGTTATGATTTCCTGAGCCGGTTGTGAAAAGCGGACAAGTTGTTAGCGATCCTGCTCCGGATTCAACACGGCTCCGTCGTTGCGAGCAGCCATGTTGTGATGCAAGGTCAATTCGATCGAATAGTGTATCGAACGGACCGAACCGTCGCAAAAGGCGAACAAGCATACGCCCGGATGCGGACCGCCAAAGCTTTGGTGGAATTCCGCGCCGGGCGTGTCGGGAATCAAGGGATGCTCTCGCGAGAGCCCGTAAGAGTTATCCATGCCTCCGTATCGGGTGTTGTCAGAGTCCCATCCGTTGAACATGCTCTGCGAATCTCCCGGCCTGGAGTGAGAGGTGTAGTAGTCGGGATTAACATTTTTTTCGCCGATCAAATAAGTATTGCTCATCCCGTCGCTTATCTCCGAGCAGACCAATTCGCTTCTTTGAAAAACGACTCCATTGCAATCAGACGTATCGATCCAGCCGGTGAAGCCGGGTACATCGGCCATCTCGAACGGCACGCCCGGATGGCCGAGGAACGCACTTCCTCCGTTCATGCTGTAGCACATCTTCGCAATCCGGGGCAGTTCGTCTCTTTCAATAAGCAGCCCTTCAATGCCAGGATTGAGGGGAGTAGAACTTATTGGATCGTGCGGGTAAAGCTTTGCGGCACGGCGGCTTGGGCAGTAGAACGTGCTGATGGCCGTTTGTGCCAGTTTAATGGCGGCCGACTTCTTTTCGACCGCACTTTTTCCCGCTCCCATTTGATGTACGTCACCGTGTTCCATGTATGGCAGCACGCTATAAGCCCATCCACCGGGCTGCGTGTGGCCGAAACCATAATCCGGGTCACCGATCCAAGCAGAGCCCCATCCGCCTGAAGGAAAAAAACCGTGGGTTTGCTCATGGTTGAGGGCCGCCAGTCCCAATTGCTTCAAATGATTTTTACACTGTGCGCGTCTGGCGGCTTCCCTTGCGGCCTGGACGGCGGGCAACAGCAATCCGATCAAGATGCCGATGATGGCGATAACCACCAGCAACTCGATGAGAGTCATTCCCCCGCAGCTTTTTCGCATCGCAAATGCCCGTCAAAATATTTCTGTCCGCTACCCAACACCGAGGCAATCAGCCACGGCTTGATATCTCCGTCTATTGTACCACACCATAAGCATCTTTTGAAGGTCCCGAGCGTCCAAGACGATAGTGGTCCAAGGCCAGGTAAGCGGGCTATTAGTTCCGCCGGGTCCGTGCTAGATCGCCGTAATTGTTTCGCGGCCGCCTTGGTTGCCAGCCGGTTGATATTGTCGCCTGTTGTTCCAAATGATACGGTTTCCCGGCTATATCACCATTTATCATAAATTCAATTCTATTATTATGTGGTCAGCCTTTCCACTAACATCCGGCCGCGAATGAGTTGCTTCTCAAACTGCAAAACGATCAGTAACGGTTGTTACAGCGGCAGGTGAACCGTTCAAACTGCGAGGGTTCTGGATCGTTCGGTTGTGGAGGTCTTCTCCAATGGCCGCCAGGCCATGGCCCAGCGGATTTATCCCACCCGCGGCGATAGTCAAGAGATCCGTGTGTTACCTAGAGAACGGCTCGTCCACCTCGCTGTCTAGCCGTCAGCATGGCATTACTCGCTTGGTCCGTACATGACCATTTTCAGCATTGTAAGCACTCGGCATGGAGGGGGCAAGGACCTCCGTGATGCCAGCTAATGCTCTTTCCAAGAAACGTTCCTTTGATGCCACCCACTGGCCGAGCTGCGTGGGTTCAGCGATATTTCACTGCCTGCACCCGTATAGTAAACTCCTCCACCGGTTTTGTAAAATCGCAGGACAATATGATTTCCCGTGCGTCGCGAAGGCCGGGCATGAACGCCGGCGCCGACTGCCACTGCCAGTCCATGTCACGGAACAGAAACACTTGAGAACCTGGTGCATCACCGTCACCGGCCGATCCGCACGCCCAAACCGCCGCTTGAGAGTCGCTAAGAGTCACACGAAAACTGGGCTTGACGGTAGCCGGTTCGACCGTCACCATCAACCCGTCGAACTGATCTAGACGAGATCCCTGCTCCAGTGGAAGCTTCAGCGAGATTGTGCGTTTCTCCGGGGCAGATGGCAGAGACTTGATCCTGAACACTCCCGGCCGCAACCGCTCGAAGGATGTGGCCGGTTGGCCGCCTGGCGGTGAGACGAGTTCCCAATCTGGACCGGATTCTTTGACCACATCCTCCGTCCGCACGGGTT
>JAFGTN010000651.1 GCA_016934075.1 Pirellulales bacterium | reverse complement strand
TGGCAAGTTGCCCATCGACGTGATCCAAAAGGTACCACAGTTGCAATAGTGCGGCGGCCAACAGCCACCAGCCGGGTGATCCCATCGCAAAAGCGGCGGCTGAGGCCATGCCCACGGCCCAAGCCAATAGTGTCGCGGCATTGGCCGAAATTCCCCAAGGAACAATCAACCATGTTACGCGCAGAGCCGTGGGTCGACTCAAACGACGAGCCATCCAGTTCCCCAGCCGCCGATGGTCCGGCTTCTGGCAAATGCGCTCGAGTTCTTCCAGTGATGGTCGTCCCATTGCTATCCGTGGTCCCTAAATGTAGGCCGGATCATGATCCAGTATTTTATATACTACACTAGTGCTGTTTCACAACGAAGTTGATGGGTAACCCCGATAGCTTGTCTATCGAGACGGCGAAGCCGCAAGAGACGCATAGGGGCAGCTTAACGTCCTCCTGTGCCTACGGCACCCCGATAGACAAGCTATCGGGGCTACCCATTACTCATCAATTTCATTGTTCCACATCACTAGTTAACAACACTACCACCCATAAACTGACTACTGAAAATCTTCAACTCCAAACACGATGCCAACCTCCTGCTCGCCAGACAAAACCGGTAGTACATACCCAAACGACTACCACTATAGCCGCCTTGTAAAACACAACATCCCACCCCGCATCCGATAAAGGCCAATGTTGCTCAAGCCACAAAGCTGTCGCCATGGTGGGAACAAGCGTAACTAACAACATCGCCACATATCTCAAGCGATCGGCTGGCCTCAATTCCGGCCAGATCGATACAGCCAGTAGCAAAACGAAATAGAACACATATACAGCTGCCGTTGCCATACCCACACCCAACAGCCCCCATCCGGCCGTTAGCGTGAAATGATTACCCAAAGCGGCAAACACCGTGGCAAACGAAATAACCATCAGTGCTCGCCGCTGCAGATTGACGGCCACAAGATACTGACCGGCAGGCAGGGCAATAGCCAAAGCCAATGTGCCGGGAGCAAGCCAAACCAAAGGCGTCAGTCCGGCTTCGTATTTCGGGAGCAACCACCCCAGTATGGGCGCTGCTGCCACCACGGCCAGTGAGGTAGGCAATGCCATCAACGCGGCCTGCAACTCGGTGGCTCGTGCGGCCATCAGCGCCACCGGACGACGGGTTCCGCAGTGGCCGAATTTTTCGCCATATCTGGGGCCCATCACAATCGACAACATGTTCCCCAAACCGAAAAGCTGCACGCTCACCAACAACGCCACCGAATAACACCCAAGCTGATATTCGCGGTCGCTCATGTACGCCAAAATCATCAGTTTGTCCAACGAACGAAACAACGACGCCACGGTTCCGGCCAACAGAATCGGTCCACCGATTGCTATCAGCCGGCGGATCTCGGCCGTGTCCCATGCCGGGCGCAAGTCGACAGCCCTATACCGCAGCACATAGACCAGCGATCCCAGCAATACCACAAGCGTTCCCAAGTAAAGTCCGGTCAGTCCCCAAAGCCACGCCGCCAGCGAACACACACCGAGCGTGAGAAGGCCCTCCAAAACCGACAGTCGCGAGGTGGCGACGAAGTCTTGGCAACCTCGCATAATTGTGACGTGAAAAGTCACATAACGAGACAAGACCGCGAGTAGTCCCACAGTTACCATTCCCAGTGCCCAACTCGATGACCACTGTCCATTGCCCAGCCGTCCCAGCGAGATCCCAACCACCACAAGTACCGTCGCATATACCAGGCTGGTGAGAGTATTGACCGTGAAGGCCAAATTCAGACCGTGCTTCGCTCGAGCCGCCGCACTTGTTCCGGCAGCTTCTTTTCCTCGCGCAATTGTAAATTCCCGCACTGCCCCTTTGCTGATGCCCAGGTTGGCATAGTTTCCGTAATTGAGAAGTAACTTCAACGCCTGCCAGATCCCCATCTGAGCGGGATCCAGAAAAACACGCAGCAGCAGACTGGTCACCGCCCCAACAACGTGACACACCGCCGTGGCGCCACCCACCAGGCTCCAGTCGAAAAACATTCTCCGCCAGCCCGACACCGGAGCGGAACCGTGCGCCGGCGAAATAGAAGGCTGCGCGACGCCTCGCGAGTGCGTACGCCGCAATGGTCTAATTACATCGGTGGTTGTTTCGGTAGAAACCATTCAGACAGCGTCATCCTTGACTATTTTTTAAGCGTCGACGTTAATCCACAGCCGCGCGCGGCTATGCAACAAATGTAGAACAGTCGCCCTCAGCTGTTAATCCGCCGATCAACCCGCATATAATTCAGCCGGCCGAGGCTCTTGTTCCACCGGACGATATTGCTCGACAGGCGTTTTTTCCAGGATCATCCTCACCGCTTGTGCAGTAGCACCCACCTCGGGATTTTCGAATACACGCTCGTCAGCCACGCCCTGCGTCTTCCATCCTTCGACAAGTACTTTTGCGAGAAGCCCGTCAAGTTCTTCCTCGGCCCGCGAAGAACCGATCAATCCCCAGCGATCGTGCGGCATAATATTTGCTGAACCACGCGGCAGGAGTTGGATGACCGGAACTCCGGTCGTCGCTGCCTCTACCCCGGCCGTGGAAAAACAACTAAGTATGCAATCGGCCCGTGACGCAAGTGTTTCCAGTGATCCTTTGCGAACAATATTCACCTTCAGCGATTCGAATTCCGCCAAAATTTCTTCCATGATCGGATCGGATGGAGTTCGCGGGTGGAGTTTGATTTCCAGTGTGGCGTCTTCGATTTTCGCCACTGATGACAAGGCGTCACGAAGCATCTGAGCATGTGTTTTCCGATTGAAATGCATCGCCACGGAGTCCGGTCTTCCGTCTCGCGGAGTGGTGGTCGCCAGCAGCAGGATTTTTGGCGACTTTACGGGGCGACCCGCCTTGACCGCATGGTCCGCAACATTGGATGCGATCAACTCGCGCGCGGCTTCGATCGCCCCTGTGCCGGTCGGTTCGGCCGATCCCAGCGATCGTAGAACTCCCGTGGCCCGGCTGGCCTTGCCCCAAATTATCCTTGTCGGAGCGGGCGACACGGGTGGATCGGAACTCGCGGCCAGCGAACGCCCCATACCCTCATGTTGCGGCGAACCGGTGACATGCACCTGCCGCGGTGACACACCCCAATCGACAAGCTGATCCTTGGATGACTGGCCCCAAGCCAAAAGATGGTCGGCAGCCAGAGGCGCAAAACCAAACCGGCAACAAGGCACGCCGTGTTGAACCACAAAACTCGTCGCGCCATGGCGCCGGCCCACGGCAACAGTCGCGCGGGCAAACGGAGTCGCATCCTCGCTCAATACTATCCGATGTGGACATATTCGGCGGAAGTGGGCATTGATTTCTCGAACGGCTCGAGTCTGTTGACGGCCGTGTGTGTGCAAACGCTCGGCCATCCAACGGCCAACCGCCGGCGCCAAATTAATACCTAGACACGACAGCCGTTCGGGCAAATGCGCCGTCAGACGATTTTTTCGCCCCAGGCTGGAATCGCAAAACAATTGGCCCACACCCCGCGCGCGCCATCGCAGCCAGGACTGTACGGCAAAGCGGTCATAGAGCCACCAAAGCTGGCACCCCTCTCGCAGCAATTCACTTGCAATGGGATCCAGGATGCGTGGATTTCCACAAAGAACAATCCGTTGGCGATGCGATCCGATCGCCTTGCGGGGTTGGACCAGACGCGCTAAACGTCCACCCAGTCGGCGAATGTAGCTGTTTTTGGGGAAATCGGCGGCACGAATTGCTAAGTTCCCACGTATACCCGGCTCGTTCCATCTCACCGTGCATTGCGCGCCGCTGCGGGCAGCCAATTCCTCGAAAAGGTCGGCTAGATCCTCGTCGCAACCGGCGCAAAGATAAATTTCCAATTCATCGTCCGCACGCAGAGGACGAACCTGGGTAAAATAAGTCACGATGCGGGCCAGTTTCACTAAATAGTAACGCAGGGCCAGCACATTGATATTGGCAGATGAATATAAATTCCCAGTGGATGAACAAGAATCGTCGATCTGCCCGAGCTCGGAAAGCTCTTCGGCCAAATCAGAGGCCACAATATCTATCCACTCAAAACGTCCGTCGATTTCTTCGTCGAGCGACCAGTAAAGGCAACCCGGCGTTTCACTCGTCCAAGAACCTTCCAATAACAGCGCCGGTCCACGCACAACCGTGCGAGTTTCATGCGGCTCGCGCGGGATAAGTTCGTTTCGTGCATAAACCGAGATTTTCACGCTTATCAGTTCCTTTTCAACCGGCTGCGGCCAGTTCCGTCGGTTTCGCTACTTCCTGTGTCAACTCTTCGAAGCGAGCGATGTAGATATCGGCCTCGGCGTCGTGATCATAATTGAAGGCAATGGTTCGCATCCCCACCGCTCGTGCGCCCGCTAACTCTTCGGCATCATGTCCCACAAAAGCCGATTCGTTCGCTGTAAGGCCCATCCGCTTGAGTGTCCCAAGATAACAGGCCGGCGCGGGCTTTGTTTGTCCCAGATCTCGAGAGGAAACGATGGTAGTGAAATATTCCTCCAGGCCAAAACGCATCATTCGTTTTTCAAGTTCCTTGCCGGGGTACTCCGAATCGCTCAAAACGCCCAACTTCAAACCGGACTCGTGCAGCCGTGCAATCGTGGCTCGAACGCCGGGCAACGGACGAGTATCTTGCTCGAGCTGGCATCGACGCGCTTGGCAGGCCAGTTCGATCTCGTCAATTTGCGGCTTTTTAAGTCCGATCGAATCCATAAACTCTCGAAATGCATCGCACAAAGGTCGCTCACCGCGGTGAACTTCACGTAAATATTTTCGGTCCCATGGTTGGAAAAGAGTTTTATAGTCCAGGTGTAGATCGAACCGCCTCAGCAATTGCATTAACCAGCGACGCCACACCGTGGAATCGTAGAGCACATCACCCATGTCGAAAAGCAGCCCCGAAACCACAGCCGAGGGCGGCTGTGCCATTAATTTAGAACAGCCGCCCTCGGCTGTTGATGTACTATTGAAATAAAAACGCGGGTAATTCGATCCCATCGGCAAGAGAATCCTTTCTACAAAGCCGAACGCCGTTTCACACCTTGCGATGCTCGCGGTTTAATTCGGCCATGCGACTCCGCATGGCCGGCTGGTGATCCAGCAGGTTCGCAATCCTTTGCCACTCCATTTCGTCCGGATCTATTGCTTCAAATATGGCTAACGCATTATCCCAGTCTTCTTCAATATCGAGCGTGAGACGCACGTCTTCGCGGTCGATGCGTTCCGGAGTCGGAATCAGTCGAAGAACGAACTTTTCGGGATGCGAATAAATATAGCGAGTCACGTCGCGGCGATCTTCAGACAATGTGGCATTACGCACGGCCCGACGAAGGGCTGTTGTGCGGCACCATTCGGCATACACTCCCACCGAGGAATGTATGGCCGGAAGACCGTCTCGAGAGCAATAGCTGACATAATCGCAATTGCCCTGCTCGTACGCCGTCACCACCAGACGATCGACCAGAAATGGATCGACAAACGGATCACCGCCGCCGATACGTACAATCGACTCCGATGGGAACTTCTCCAAAGCTTCGGCAAAACGATCCAGGGAATTATTTTGCAATGAATACACTATGGGAACATCAGCGGGAACCAGTTCGCCAAGCGATTTATTGAGCGACTCGCAACCCGTTAGAACAACAACCCCGTCAAGTTGCTGACAATCCGTCATCCTTCGCACAACCGATTCCAGTATCGATTTTCCGCCTAAACGCCGCACGGCGTTTCTGCCACAATTGCTCGATATGTCACTGGCCTCGACTATCCCAAGTGTTCGCAACATCTTTTCACGCGCTTCCGTTCGCCGGGTGCGATAATCCGTCCGATTTTCGAAGGGGTAACCAGAACTCAAACTCAGCGTTAAAATACCGCAAAGACGAAACTATCACACAATTTAGATCAACCCACACAACCTGCTAATTTTATCACGGATATGACAAAATGGTCAAGTCGAGACAAGCCGGCAGGGCAGTATTTGCGAATTGTTGATGTCAATAAATCGATACCACCGAAACAGATTACTATCATTGCCTATAATACCCATACCACCGCGAGTATGATCGATAATGCCGAGGCGTGGGCATCATCGAACGGGAAGGCCCGACTAGCTAGATTGCTTGTGTTCCCTTTGTAGTTCCGTCATCTGGCGGAATATGGGAATCTTGAGTCGTTTTGGCAAAGTGTTTGCTACCTCAAGGCAGGACTACAAACGACAACTCGCATATAGCAAACAGCGAACCAGCAGCCCGTTGAAAAAGGCTGCTTTCTAGGGCATAAGTATCTTTCAAAACAGAACTTGTGCCAGTTGCAAGGAGGCACCCGATGGAGACACGGTGTATCCAAAAACTTTTGAGTTCCAAGCCCTCGGACGGAGGGAAGTGGTGGCTCGTTTTGACGGGGTACGATCACTTCGGACACAAGCGGTTTGTTGCTCCGTGAGGTGGGATCGGGGCAAGGCCTTAGCCGACCGCGTCAGCGCCCACACAATGCGGGCTAACCAGTTGCGGCTTTGGTTCTCGTCGGTGGCCTACACGTTACTACAGGTGATCCGCCAAGTCGGGCTGCAAGGCACAAAGTTATCTCACACACGTTGCGACACCGACTTCCGCAACTATCGCCCGTCAGACAGTCCGAAGGTCCACCTCAAGAAAGTTCTCACTCTGCACGGCGTAGAAAGAACGCGCCAAACCCGGAAAAACAGCCCCCTCTTGTGGTTCACGAACCGTTTATGGGGATTATCCCCACTTCACCATCGTTTGCCGGGTATTCCACGGTTCCTGCAAACACCATAAATCGGCCAGCAACTACTATATTACGAGAGTCAATCCAAGACTAGTTAGACATGCGGGTGAGTTGTATTTCATCGGCGGAAGAAGTAGAATAGCCTGCGTTTTAACAGAAGGAATATATATGCGATATCATGCTCGGTATGCTTTCACCTTGGTGGAACTCTTGGTGGTGATTGCCATTATCGGGATTTTGATTGCGCTGCTTCTGCCTGCCGTGCAAGCAGCTCGCGAAGCAGCCCGACGGATGCAATGCGGCAACAATCTCAAACAAATCGGCCTGGCTCTGCACAACTACCACGGCACGCATAACGTGTTTCCATACGGTGCGCGGCCGGGGCCGAACCTGGGTTCCTCTCGCAGCCCGGTGCGCACGGGCATCAACTGGAAGACATCGATTCTTCCGGTGCTGGAGCAAGAGAATGTTTTCGACGATTTGGACTTCGAAAATGGAGTATTCACCGTTGACTGGTACAACAACGAGCAACTTAAAGGAGTGGTAGTTCCGGCATATAAGTGCCCGTCCAGTCCTTTCGATCCACTGCGCGACGGCGACTATGGTGCCAGCGGCCACGAAGACTCGCAAAAGCACGAATACGTCGGTATCGCCGGTGTATATCCCGACCCGGCCGGTCGCACAACCGGTACCTGCTACAATGTGCCTTATGGCTGGATCTGCAGCAACGGCCTGCTGCCGGCCAATGCAAACAAGTCTATCCGCGACGCCACCGACGGCACCTCCAACACCATTATCGCCTCCGAGCAGTCGGGGACAGTCGGAGTGATGGACGGCGGATCGCTCAAGCAATATCCCATCCGCAACAACTATGCCGGCGGATGGGCCGGCGCGCAAGGCAACACTTACTACCACGGCCTCACAACACTTCGCTGGACGCTGAACGCCAAAACGGCCGTAATCGGCTCAAGCGATAAAGCCTATATGAACAATACCGTGATGAACTCCTCGCATCCGGGTGTCGTACAGGTTGTTTTGGCCGACGGTAGTTCGCGGGCATTAAACGACTCAATCGAATTGGACATTTTGCGACGACTATGCTGTGCCGACGACGGCATGCCACTGGAAGGCTTTTAGCCGAGGCGTAAGCCGGGTTGTAAGCCGGTATGTAGCACAGCCACCCCCGGTTGTAATCCCACCTATTCGCAGATATTGTCGGATCGCGATCCGGCTCACATGGAGGATACTTTGCATATTTTCAGAAGCCTTATCGCGTGCCTGCTGGTATGTCTGATCTGGGGAACCGGTTGCGGTTTGGCCGAACCGCCCAGAGGAGCGGTTTCGGGCGCAGTGATCTACAACGGCCAACCGCTTACCTCCGGAGTCGTCACGCTGGTCAATGAAACAACCGGCGTGGGAGCCAGTGTAGAACTCGATTCTTCCGGCGGTTACTATATACAATCGATTCGCACTGGACAGTACAAAGTGGCCATTTACAATACGCCACCTCCGCCCGGCGGAAAGCCTGTAATGCTCGATATCCCCGGGAAATACCAAGATATCCAAACCAGCGGGCTGAGCGTAACTGTCGAAGAAGGCGACAATACAGCCGATTTTAAACTTTGAACTAAACATGCCGGGTCACGACCCGGCCTACGGATACAGTCATACTAAGCGCGAAGCGCAAGCGAGGATAAATCACGCATACACTATTTTTTCCTCGCTTGCGTTCGTGTTTAGTGTTGTGCGGTCGCCAAATCAGTATTAACAATCAGGAAGAAAACAATGCCCTTCCAATCCATTGCTAGAATAATATTTTCATGTATCCTTGCAGCCGTTTTTATGTCCTGCCTATCAACCGCTGCCAGCGCCGAGACAATCGACATCGGCGACCGCAACCAAATCTTTATCGACGGGCGCTACCTGGAATCGCTTAAAAACGTCAGAATCGAGGTCTGTCGGCCGATCAAGACGAACGAGAAATGCCTCGTCGGCAACCTGGGCGGATACTCATCGATAGTTGAGCCGAACGAAAAATTCCTCTGGTATAATGCGTTAACCAAAGATGGAATGAACTGGCGGCGCTGGGGAGGCGGCAAGCCGGCCGAAACGGATGATGTTCTGGGCGCGATCTTCAGCGGCGGCTGTGTGTTCGAGGATCCCAAGGCTCCTCCCAGCGAACGCTACAAACTGTTCGATGGCTTGCATAACACCATGCAGGCCTCCAGCGACGGCATTCACTGGAAAATGCTGAGCAAAACCGTCTTTCCCTCACAAGCGCGTTATCCGCACGGCATGGACAGCCATAATATCTGCTTCTACGATAAACGCATCGATAAGTACGTGGCTTACGTACGGGTCAACAAGGTTTATGAATGCCCACCGGAGCGTGTGCCGTACTACAAAACGATTGGCAAGCAAAGGTATGGCGGTGAGAATAAATATGCGCGCCGCACAATTGGACGCGCTGTCAGCGACGATCCGACGAAGTTCCCCATGCCCGAGGTCGTGCTGGAACCAGACGACAAAGACCCCATCTTCGGCGGCGTTAAGGTCATGGACTTCTATTGTCCGCAAGTTGTGCAGTATCCGTATGCCCAGGACGCGTATTTCCTCTTCAACTGCCGTTACCGTTCCTATGAAGACTGGTATCTGACGATCGATATGTCGAAGTATCCCAAAAGTCCAACGCACCACACCTACAACTGCGGTGTTGAGGACATAGAACTCGACGCCAGCCGCGACGGTGTCAAGTGGCAGCGCTATGACCGCAATCCGTGGATTGCGTCGGGCAAGCCGGGCAGTTTCGACTCGCTCAATATGTACATGACCCGCGGCATGCACCTCATCGGTGACGAAATCTGGATGTACTACATCGGCTTTGACGATCCGCACACCGGCAATAAGGAGGCCGTCAAACGCGCCACGCTCAGCCGCGTCGTGCTCCGCAAGGATGGGTTTACCTGTGTGGAGGCCGACTACGCCGGCGGAGAATTCACCACGCCACCACTGAAATTCGAAGGCAAAACTCTACAGTTGAACATCGAAACCTCGGCAATGGGACTGGCTAGGGTTGAGATCCAAGATGAGAGCGGCAAACCTTTTCCGGGCTTTACGATGGACGACTGCGACCGTATTCACACCGCCAATTCTACCAGTTGGACGGTTACATGGAGAAAGAATTCCGACCTCTCGAAACTGGCGGGGAAAACCGTTCGCCTACGGTTCGAATTACAATTTGGGACGAAATTGTATGCATTCCGGTTTGCGAAGCCTTAGGTGTTTGCTTTCGAATCATAATAAGCGCGAAACGCAAGCGATGGTTTTAGGCCGGGTTGTGACCCGATGTTTTTAAATACCCATTGCCGGGTCACGACCGGGCCTGAGATCTTGCGTTTCGGATTAGTTTTGTTAAGAATGGCTATTTTGTGAACATGATATTGTGTCGTGATCGGGCTAAGTGATAGAATAAATGGCACGTCCTCTCAAAAGATGGGCGTATCTGGATATATCGCCACAATTATAGATTACCATCATGCCAAACAAGGTTCCCTATACCATCGTCATCGGCCTTGAAGTGCACGTGCAATTGGCCACTCGCAGCAAGCTTTTCTGCGGTTGCAGCACGGCTTTTGGCGCCGATCCCAATACTCAGACCTGCCCACTGTGCATCGGCATGCCCGGCACGCTGCCTGTCATGAACCGCGAGGCTTTTGAATTGGCCGTAAAAACAGCCGTGGCGCTAAATTGCGATATTCCGCGTTTCACAAAATGGGACCGCAAACAGTATTTCTACCCCGATCTACCCAAGGGTTACCAGATCAGCCAATTCGATCTTCCCCTGAGCGAAAACGGCTATCTGGAAATCAGTGATCCCAAAGACGCCTTCGAACCCAAAAAAATCCGCATCATCCGCGCGCATCTCGAAGAAGATGCCGGTAAGAGCATGCACGACGAGGCCGCGGGCAAAGGCGACAGCCGTATCGATTTGAATCGTACGGGCACACCGCTTTTAGAGATCGTCAGCCAGCCCGACATTCGCTCCCCACTGGAAGCCAAGGCATATCTTAGTGAACTCAAGCTTCTTTTGACTTACCTGGGCGTTTCCGACTGCAATATGCAGGAAGGT
>JAFGTN010000650.1 GCA_016934075.1 Pirellulales bacterium | reverse complement strand
GGCCATTGCTGGGGCAAATCTTGCTCGGTGGTGAGTTCCCAGCATCCTTTATCATTTTCGTTGCGGATAAAACGCGCATGGGCCTGCCGCCAGGCTTGTGGGTCGGCCATATCATCGTTCTCCGCTGTCGGGCAAGGACGGTCGAGAATCCAGTCACCAAAGCGTTCCAGTCGCCGGCCGTCGCCGAAATCGAGCAGTTGATATTGGTTTGGAGCGAACATGAATATTCTGGGTTATAGCCGGGATCACGTATGTCGGGCAAGGCGTCATAGAATTATTACACCATGTAAGAGACGGTTGTGCAAAAAACTTGATCTGCATGCAAAGAGGATTGAGTAGACACCGCCCGAAAGGTGGGCTATAATCGTCTGGCACTTGATATAGGTAATTGTAGAAAAGGAGCTTTTGTAATGACCGCATTTCCGCAACATCGGGCCACTTTCTCTGGAAAGTCACCCATCGGATCGCCGGCTAAAGTAATGTTGGCAGTGGTGCTCGTCGTCGTTTTCTTTGACTCATTTTCGTTTGCAGAAAAAACTACTGAGAAGACCGAGGCGAAAGCCGTAACAGCAGAGGCCAAACGGTCTCCGCAACTTCAACCCACCGAGGTTTACAAACGAATGCTGAAAAGCACCGCTTGGCTGCGGTATCTGGTAAAGGGCGAGGGGTATTACGAGGGAACTGGTTGGGTTGTTGATGCCGAAAAGGGTCTTTTGGTAACTAACAAGCATGTTGTCGGAGACGCAAAAGAGATAGAAGTTTATTTTCCTATCGAGAAGGATGGAAGAATAGTTTTGCAGCAGGACTATTACTTGGAAGAAGTCGAGCCCCTGGTTGGGGAGGTAATCGATCGAGACACGAAATTGGACTTGGCGTTGGTCAAAGTGGACGCCTTGCCTAAAGGAATAATCGCGCTGCCGCTGGCTACCGAGAGCCCCGAACCGGGACAGAAGGTGTTCGCGCTGGGCAGCCAGCCCGTTGGCAGCACGGGCATGTGGATCTTCACGACAGGTGAAGTACGGCAGGTCTATCGTCGCCGGCACGCGCTGGGACATGTGGCACGGATTGTGGAAACGCAACTGCCCACCAACTGCGGCAACAGCGGCGGGGCGGTGGTAAACGATCGGGCGGAAGTAGTGGCTGTCGTCGAGGGCCATTCGACGGTCGCCCGGTTGGTGAGTCTGTTTGTAGATATCAGCGAACTGCGGGATTATCTCGATATCACCGTGCGGCTGGCCAACCCGAAGACGGCGGAAGACTACAGCACGCGGGCAACGCGGAGATACGACGAAGGCCTATACGATCAGGCTGTCACTGATTATACCGAATCGTTGCGGCTGGATCCGGACCAGATAGACACGCTGATCAACCGCGGTTGGGCTTTCTACCAGACCGACGACAACGATGCGGCGATAGCCGATTACAACGAAGTTTTGGAAAAGGATAAAAAATGCGGGGCCGCTTACGAAGCCCGCGGAGTCGTATATCGCTACCTGGGCGATCAGGAAAAAGCGATCGAGGACTTTACTCGAGCCATTCGGCTCGATCCGAATAATGCGGGTCTTTATCAAAGGCGAGGCACATCATATGAGAAAGACGGCCAGCTCGAAAAAGCTCTGGCCGACCGCAACCGAGCCTTGGATCGCGACCCCGATAACTATGATTATGTCTACCAGCGCGGGCAGACGTTGCGGCGATTGAAGCGGTATAGCGAAGCGCTGGAAGTTTTTAAGAAGGCGGCCTCGCTCAACCCGGGCAGTGCGGCGGTGTGTTACGAGATGGGCTATGTGTATATGGATCAGAAAAAATGGGAGCAGGCGGAGTTTTTTTTCGATCTGGCCATCCAACGCGACGACACGGTAGCTTCTTTCTACAACAATCGCGGCTTATGCAGGCTGGAAATGAAGGAGTTTCAGGAAGCCGGGGCCGATTTCATCAAGGCCATCGAACTCAAGCCCAAGCACGCGCCCTATCACCGCCGATTAGGGATTGTTTTCTACGAGGCGGGGCAACACAAGATTGCCATGAAATACTTCAATAAAGCAGTGGAACTCGATCCCGATGACGCGGATAATTATGACTGGCGGGCCGATTGCCACGAAAAGCTGGGCGATGACGAAGCGGCCGCCAAGGATCGTAAGAAGATGAGGAAATTGCGGGAGGAGTAGGATATGCCTGAGATCGTTGGGTGCATTTTTGGTACAACAAAGGCGCCGCGTAGATTCAACTATTTCCCCCTTCGCTTTCCTCGTAGTGATCTGATTGTATCTGGTGCGTCACGGACGCACCCTACTTTGTACAAGCATCCCGAACTTTCGCAAATGCGTTCATGGCCGTGTCGATATCCTCGCGCGTGTGGGCGGCCGATAGTTGCACGCGGATGCGGGCTTTGCCTTTGGGTACCACCGGGTAGCTGAAGCCGATCACGTAAACACCTTCTTCCAACATCATCGAGGCCATGCGCGTTGCCAAAACGGCGTCGCCGAGCATGATGGGCACTATGGGGTGGTCGCCCTCTGGTATGTCGAAGCCGCACTCGCGCATGCCCTCGCGGAAGTATTTGGTGTTGTCTTCCAGCCGGTCGCGCAATTCGGTGGTATCGCTGAGCATGTCCAATACGGCGATCGTAGTGGCCGCGATTGACGGTGCCAGACTGTTGGAAAATAGATAGGGCCGGCTGCGCTGGCGGAGCATGTCGACGACCTCTTTGCGACCGGTGGTGAATCCGCCCGAGGCGCCGCCCAGGGCCTTGCCCAGCGTGCTGGTGATGATATCAACGCGGCTCATGACGCCGTGATACTCGGGCGTGCCGCGGCCCGTTTTGCCGATGAAGCCGGTGGCGTGCGAATCGTCGACCATAACCACGGCATCGTATTTTTCGGCCAAATCGCAAATGCCGGCCAGGTTGGCGATGATGCCGTCCATTGAGAAAACGCCGTCGGTGGCGATCATCCGCAGCCGCGCGTCGGAGGCCTGCTTGAGTTGCTCTTCCAGGTCGGCCATGTCGTTGTTGGCATAGCGGAAGCGTTTGGCTTTGCAGAGACGCACACCGTCGATGATGCTGGCGTGGTTGAGCTGGTCGCTGATAATGGCGTCGTCGGTGCCCAGTAAGGTTTCGAACAGACCGCCGTTGGCGTCGTAGCAGGAACTGTAGAGGATCGTGTCTTCGGTGCCCATAAACTGGGTAATCTTGGCTTCCAGGTTCTTATGCAGCTCCTGTGTACCGCAGATAAACCGCACGCTGCTAAGCCCGAACCCCCATTTGTCATAGCTGGCCTTGGCGGCATTCACGACCCGCGGATCGTTCGAAAGCCCCAGATAGTTGTTGGCACAGAAGTTCAATACATCCTGCCCACCGACAACCGAGATATGCGATCCCTGCGGCGTGGCGATCCGGCGTTCTTCCTTATAGAGTCCCGCCTGTCGGATTTCTTCGAGTTGTTCGGTTAAGTGTTTTTTGAGAGAATCGTACATGTCATTTTCCTTAATGCCCCGCGTCTGCTGGACATTTTTTTATCACGGAATAGTGTCATTGGCAAGTCTTCTCATCTGCCTTTGAATCCATGGGGCAAAACATGGTAGCCAAAAATGCCAACAAAGCAGACACGCCGGGCACGGACGAATAAGAGAGCCCGAGAAGGAAATAGCACTGAAACAAGATATCATAATTGCTTCCGGGTTTGCCACTATCATAGGGAAACAAATAGACGGCGAAAACAAGAGCCGGCAAAGAAACAATCGCGACACATGCGAATACTCGCAAGACGTATATTCGCCGCCTTGCAACTTTCTTGGTTAAAATAATTGCGCCAATGACAAGGGCGGCCGAGATCAGCGTCCCGACAATTATTCCGACGAAAAGTGAAATCGCAAGAAATATCCCCATATTTTGTTTTCTACCTCATGTGCCGGACAGTGAGGATATATCGTACAGTGGTGTTTAACTCCTCGAATTCTATATATCATCAAGGAAATGTGCTTTTACTTTCTTGCGGAATTCATCATAATCAGATCCAGTTACGTCCCAGAACGTAGCGTTCGGCGATTTGTATCGGTATGCGCCGGCCTCGTCGGTCCACGTCAACAATTTAACTGGGACACGCCATTCTTTTGTGTTCTCTTCATTGTAAAAGTTGCGAACTCTATCGGGATTATTTGGCGAGAGTATTTCACATGGCGCAGTTGCAACGCCAACGTCAATTATCCCCACTCCCTTCGCAAACATGAAAATCGCATCTCCAGGTTCAACCCTTTCCATGTGACTTGGGTACTTGAAATCCTCCCATGCTGTTGCCAATCCGCGGTTATACATTTCCTGTTCAAGTGCGAATCCACCGGTTGATGTCCGTTCTCCTTGTCGACGGTCTGTGTTACATACGAAAAATCGGGGAGCTTTTGTAAAGAGATCTTGAAGTGAATCTGTAAGAACATTTGACAAGTTGTGTTGTTTTGTGAGCAAGAGATCATTCTTCGCTCTTTTTTTGAGTTTTGAATATTCTTGCCGAAGCAGCGAAGTGTGGCTTTGCAAATCTGACAAATCGTCAATTGTCAAAGGGGAACCGATTTTCCAAAGTTCGTCGAACCAACGATTTATCTCGTCAACGGCTTGCCCGTTAATTTCCACGCCAACTTCGATGTTGGAATCGAAGGCATTTCGAGTAAGGTTGGCTGATGTAACTATCGCATTTGAAGTTCCGAAGATATAAACCTTTGCATGTAATCGTGGACGATCAGGAAGTACTTGGCACTTTACACCCGATCGCAGCATCCATCCAAGTGTTTCGACTGATGTCGCACCTGAGGCGACATCCATGGGTAAGAGTGAAATCAAGAGGAGGGTATCACGTTTTACGGCCTTTTTAATGAACTCTCGATCAGTAACGTAAGCAGTAGCAATGCGCAAGCTACCTTTTGTTGAGGAGAGCAATTCGTTTAATCGCTGGCGGTGTCGCCGTTGCGGAGTGCCGTCTTCGAGAATAAACTGCTGCATATGTAGTTGCAATTTGATGAGATTATTGGTGAGACTTGCCGAATTCTCTTAACTGCTGGTAAGACAGTGCTGGCATCGCCCAAAATCGCTGCCGCCGTCATCAGAAAGTATTGCGACTCTTTTCTATTCCGACGGTCGGTTTTTGTTTTTTTCAGCTTTGATTCCAGAAATGGCATCATCCAAGGTTATCTCACCCAGCCATTTCTCGCGATCTTTTGTATAGTCGCCTTGTCCTACCGAGAACTGATTCAGAAATCGAATAGTGTCAACGGCGCCAATCTTTTCAAACAGAATGTTGGTAGCTTCGCGGCTGATTTCAAATATCGGTCTTGTTTGTGTGTTCATATGTCCAACTCCATCACCAATTGAGTGGGGGTTATCACCGTGGTGTTTAAGTTCTCGAATTTCTTGGCGTTTCTGAAAAGCTTGTCGTCACATGTACAAAAATAATCGACTTTTGAGACGGATGCAAATGCCAAATGCAAAGCATCCAGTGGTTTCAAGCCTGATGCCTCTAGCCTCCTGGCCAAGACTTCATGTTCTGAGGCTAGTTCGGCATTTTCCTTTGCGATGCGTTTAAGAATTGCCAACGCGTCATCTTTACGTGCCTGGTCAGGAATGTGGCCAATCTCGAAAAGTAGTGCCTCTGAGGAGACGAGATGCAAGTCACCAGACTCACACAATGCGAGAATCACGAGCACAGCTTCAGCCTCGACTGCAATTCTCGGTTGGGATTTATCATCAAAAGGGCGTTGTATGCTGCAACAATCAAGATAGATTCTCATTCGATCATTTTCCTATCGTGTTCAAGTAACGCCGTGGAGTGTAAATTACTCCGACCAATCCAAAACCACTTTCCCCGAATTCCCCGAGCGCATAATCTCGAAAGCCTTTTCGAACTCGGTATAGTGGAAGTGGTGCGTTATTACCGGCGAGATATCCAGGCCGCTTTGCAGCATTACCGTCATTTTGTACCAGGTTTCGTACATTTCGCGGCCGTAGATGCCTTTGAT
>JAFGTN010000649.1 GCA_016934075.1 Pirellulales bacterium | reverse complement strand
GACGCGGGGGCTTGCTAATGCTTTGCAGCAGACGTGCAGTTATTCGCACGCTACCGGTTTCGGTGAATTTGATCGCGTTACCGACCAAATTGATCAAGATCTGCCGCAAACGCATCGAGTCACTCCGGATCATTCTTGGCATTGAACTAAGGTATTCAATTTCCAAGGCGATGTTTTTTGCTTGGGCGCGATTCTGCATCAGAGAGTGCACGTCTGCCAGTACCTGACAGGGTTCGCATGTTGTGTGTTCAACTTCCAGCTTGCCCGCCTCGATCTTAGACAGATCCAGGATGTCATTGATGAGCTGGAGCAGGTATTCACCATTACGTAGAATCGTCTGAAGTGCCTGAATTCTCTCAGATGGTACCTTTTCCTGGTCTTCCTCACCCAGCAGCACTTCCGTAAATCCCAGGATAGCCGTCATGGGGGTCCGGATTTCATGGCTCATATTGGCCAAGAACTCGCTTTTGGCGCGAGTAGCGGCTTCCGCCTTCCTGTTAGATTCTTCCAATTCAGCCAATGATTTCTGGAGCTTCAATTCGGCTTGTCGGCGGTCGCTGATATCGCGTATCACGGTGTGATATGCGGTTTCCCCATTCAGTTCCATCCTGTTCAGCAGCACTTCAACGGGAAAGCACACGCCCGTGTCCGACCGCTCATGAACCCATTCGAAGCGATCGCTTCCGTCTCTAGCAGCGTTGGCGACGTGCTGTCTGGCCAATGTCGTCGAAGCGGTACCACAGGGCTGAAGTGCGGGTGACAGTTCATCCGGCATCCTGCCGCAGCAATCCGTTTTGTCCCTAAATCCGAATAACCGTACGGCGGCAGCGTTGCAATCGAAGAAGCCCGTTTCGTCGAGCATCATGATGGCGTCGTTACTTGACTCGTAAACGGTTCGGAATTTTGTTTCTGCCCTTTGAATATCTTCCAACGTTTGGGCCCTATGAATGGCAGCCGCCAAAACGTTGGCCATCGCTGCCAGGAAGTGTGTATCATCTTTGCCGTATGTTTGAGGCTCATCGTGGTGAACGCCGAGAATGCCAAAAGGACGATCTCTCCCGGGGATGGCAACAGTCATGCCGCATACCACGTTATGTTCGGTCAGCAGTGACGGTGGTCTGAACCGACTCTCGTGGAGTATATCCGTGGCTATCACGGGCTCCGCCTGTTGAAGAGTGTAGCCTCCCTGTGAGTTGGCACCGTCAGGAACTGTGGTGTGGCCTACCAAGCCTTTCTTCCAGCCGGTTCCGGCTCGTAAGAAGAGTATTTCCTCCTCAGGCTTGTGCTCCAGAATCTTGACGAACTTGGTTCCGAGCACGTCTGATACCAGACCAACGGCCTTGTTGAACAGCGCATCAATGCTACGTTCCGACAACGCATATTGACCGAATTTTGCGATGGCTGCCTGTTGTGCCGTACGGCGATGGAGCAACAGCTCATATCGCCTGCGTTCGGTTGTATCTAAATGAGTGCCGCACATGCGGATTGGCTTGCCATCGTCATCGCGCTCAAGTACTCGCCCTCTGTCAAGTACCCAAATCCACTCGCCTGATTTATGTCTGAGGCGATGCTCTGTTTCGTACGTTCCGGTTTCCCCCTCCAAGTGTAGTTTTACGGCGTGCATGACACTTGGTAGGTCCTCGGGATGGACTAAGTCTTTCCAGGTTTGTACATTCGGGCGGATTTCATCTAATGTGTACCCAAGCATCTCGGCCCATCGCCGGTTGAAAGTGGCTTCGCCAGTTGAGAGGTTCCAGTCCCACGTGCCCAAGTCCGCCCCCTGTAGCGCAAGTTCCATTTGCTGCATACTATGATGCAAGACCTCCGCTGATCGTTTCTGATCACTGATATCACGGAGGATACCTACGGCATGCCATTTATCATCGATTTGCACGGCGGATAGCGAAAGGGAGACCGCAATTTCTTGGCCATCTTTTCGTCGGGCGGCCAACTCGACCGTTTTGCCGACGGCTTGGCCACGACCAGTGCGGACAAAATCGGGAAACGCTGCTCGATGGGCTTCAATGAATCGTTCAGGAGCCAGCAGTTGATGGAGGTTATGGCCGATCACGTCGTTAGATTGGTAGCCGAGAATGGACTCGGCAGCGGGATTCCAGAATGTTATCGCTCCATTAGCATCCATCATCAGGATGGCATCCTGAGCGGAGTTAGTGATGGCCCGCATCTTCGCCTCCCCATCACGCAACTGGTGTTCCGCTTCAGCCTGTTGTCTGATGCGCCGACTGATGACGTAAGTACTCCACAAAATGACAGTGGTGCCCAAGATCCAAGCACCACTGTGGTAGGCAGCCCAATGCCAAAAAACTTGATCGTGATTGAAATAAGCGAGGTCTTCCACATTGGTGAGTTCGTGTTTGCTTTCCGGCATGTATGATATGGTCAAAAATAGTGTACACACCACGATAGCAGTCCACATTGCAAGCAAAGTGAGCATTAAGGGCATTGCAGAAGTGGACCGGAATATGGATAACCTTTTCTCCGTCACTCTCGTCTCCTTCACAATTACACGAGACAAATGTCGCCAGATAGTGTGATACCAAGCTTCTATGGGGCCAACGGCTCATGCAAAAAACACGACTTATGTAGGAAAAAGTAGCATATTTGCCATCTCCCGGATTACACTTTTGTGATTCACGGACCATATCTCACGAATGCAATGTGTTTGCTCGCGATAAGGTTCGTGTAGTGATGATTTTGTGGATTGTGTGGAGGCTTGACAGAGTATTTCAGTGTCGACCACGCCGGAATCCTACACAAAAAACCAGCCGAAGACCATTCCAACAAAGGTACTCATGATAACTGTGAGTACGACAAATGTGGCCGTCTTCTTTAAGCCGATTACAGTATAAATTACCGCGATACTTGGTAGCGACAGAGCGGGGCCGGCTAGTAATATGGGCAATACGCTACACGAACAGACTGCCAATACCGTGCCGGACGTGGAGGCAACGCTGTAAACCTCGACCTTGTTGGCCTTAGGCCCTAAGTGGCGAAGTTTATGAAATATGCGAATAAAAAGATACCAACCAGGGTGGCCAGGATAGATAACTGCTTTTTATCCATTGATAAGACTCCTTGGGGCGGTCAAATTAGAGCTGGGCTATTTGGCTAAATCACCAAATTTTCAGGTAAAAAATTTTGTGTTTCTGTGGTCATCGATAATGAACAACCGCGAAGGGTGCGCCATCGCCTTAACAATCTTGGCTCGTGTTTTGTATTTTAACTTGGATTGTATAGTTCATCACTGATTCCTATCGGCACAGTCTATTTGTAAGTTTAGCCAAATAAACAAATGCGTCAAGGGCAATTTCTGCATTTCCATCTCTGGTGAGATATATTTGCCATCAGAAAAATGATAATACAAAAACAGCAAAGATCGCGCGCTGCAGAACACGTCCAAAATAGGGCAAAACGCCCCGTACAAGAAAAGCAAAAGCCCCGCTTTTCCCGGGAAAAACGAGGCTCTACGTAAGTGTACAAATACTCAGGTAGCGGCGCAGGGATTCGAACCCCGGACACGCGGATTATGATTCCGCTGCTCTAACCAACTGAGCTACGCCGCCATGTCACTTAAGACATTAAAAGGTAATAACTTACACATATTCAGCAAACCC
Organism: Pirellulales bacterium; assembly: GCA_016934075.1. GTDB lineage: Bacteria > Planctomycetota > Planctomycetia > Pirellulales > Thermoguttaceae > JAFGTN01. The sequence goes on along the minus strand of JAFGTN010000649.1, from coordinate 2,360 downwards.
GAATCTACCAGTCATTACCGACTCAAAGTCTTCAATAAACACAGAATGATAACACTCAAACAGCTCTTAGGCAAGTCCATGGATGCCCATGCAGGCAAACGATTTACGTTTTTTGTAATAATCTGGCAACAGCACGGTAATGATAACCCCAGGAAGACCATTTATGAATGGGCTGCTAAACGGCTGTCAAGAAAACCGGTTATTCCTTCAGGGCCGACACCAGGTCCAAGATGGCCTTTTTGCCGTCGCCGAAGTACATGAGGGTGTTTTCCAAAGCGAAGAGCGGGTTGGGGATACCGGCGAAACCGGGGCTGAGACTGCGTTTGATGACTATACATGTAGGTGCCTTGTCGCAGTCGATGATGGGCATGCCGGCGATGGCGCTTTTTGGATTGCGGGCTTCGGGATTAACGACGTCGTTGGCTCCGATCACTATCACCACGTCGGTCTGCGACATGGCCGGATTGACCTCATCCGGCTCTTTAAGCTGCTCGTAGGGAATCTCGGCTTCGGCCAAGAGCACGTTCATGTGCCCCGGCATGCGGCCGGCAACTGGATGCACGGCGAATTCGACCTCCACGCCACGGTCTTCCAGATGGTTGGTCAGATCGCGCACGGCGTGTTGAGCCTGGGCAACGGCCATGCCGTAGCCGGGCACGATCACCACTCGGCGGGCCGTATCGAAGAGCATGGCCACTTCTTCGGCCGAAGTGGATTTTACCTTACCTCCATAGACGTCGTCGGCCGAAGCGGTCTCGCCGCCGTCGCCCATAACGCCAAACAAAACATTCGTGAGCGAGCGGTTCATGGCCTTGCACATGATCGACGTGAGGATCAGGCCCGACGCTCCCACCAGCGAACCGGCCACGATCAGCACCGAGTTGTTCAACACAAAACCGGTGGCCGTGGCGGCCAAACCGGAATAGGAGTTCAAAAGCGCGATAACCACGGGCATGTCGGCACCGCCGATGGGGTTGACCAGCGTGATGCCGAGTACAGTGGCCACCATGACCAGCAGAATATAGACGGCCACGTTTCCGCCCAACAAAATGCCGATAACGGCCAGCAGCACAACCACGGCCGCTAGCACCGCGTTGCCGATTTTCTGAAACGGATAGTCGTAGGGTTTCTTGAAGGATTTGTATTCCTGAAGCTTGGCAAAGGCCACCAGGCTGCCCCAGAAAGTGACGGTGCCTATCAGCCCGGCGAGCATGGCTGCCACGATAGCGGTGTTGCTATTTCCTTCATTGCAAAGCTCGGCCCAGGCAACCAGCACCGAGGCAGCTCCGCCGAACCCGTTAAACAAGGCCACCATCTGCGGCATGGCAGTCATTTCTATTTTGATAGCAAGAATCGCTCCGGCCACGGCCCCCACTACCAGCCCCATGGCAATGAGAATATATCCGAGCGGAAAGGCCAACAGCTTTTGATCGATCAGCGTGACTATGATTGCAATCAGCATCCCCAACGCGCCCAGCAGATTGCCGCGCACGGCAGTACGCGGATGAGTAAGCCCTTTAAGGCCGAATATGAAGAGAATGATTGCCGCTAAATAAGCGAAGTTGATGAAGTTTCCCACGATCGTCTATCCCTAAGTATAATTACGTTTAATCGTTATTTTTTCTTGCGGAACATTTCCAACATGCGGTTTGTTACCAGGAATCCGCCCACTACATTTACTGTGGCCAGAGCAACGGCCAGAGTACCTAATATCATGGCGAACGGCCCGGCTCCGGCTCCCGCGGCCAATAGCGCGCCCACTAGAGTAATCCCGGAAATCGCGTTGGAGCCCGACATCAAAGGCGTGTGCAGCGTGGGCGGAATTTTTGTAATGATCTCGAAACCGACAAAAATCGCCAGCACGAAAACGGTTAAACCGGCCATTAAACTCATTTCGCCGGTCGCGGTTTCCGCTGCTTGAGCCGTATCAGTATTCGCTAAGAGGATTCCGAAATAGTTGCACATCGTTTCCATCTTCTATTCTCCCGATATCAGTTGTCGGATTTTACTCCGTACATGTCTTGTCCTTCCGACGAGTCATCATCAGCATCGTATGCGTTGTCTTCCGCGACCTGCTCTTCCACAATTTCCTCGGCGGCCGGAGGCTGGATCCCCAAGGCCTCGCAGACCCTCGGATTCACTACATTCCCGCCACGAGTGATGAGCGTCTCGGCGATGATCTCATCTTCCATGTCGAACTTGATTTTTCCTTCTTCCAAGAGATGCAAGAGGAAGGTCGTAATGTTTTTGGCATACATCTGGCTGGCGTGATAAGCGACTTCCGACGGCAGATTAGCCGGACCAAGGATGGTCACGCCCTTATGAATCACCGTCTCGCCGGGCTTGGTCAACTCGCAGTT
>JAFGTN010000648.1 GCA_016934075.1 Pirellulales bacterium | reverse complement strand
TCGTAGGCGCGGCCGTCGGGCGAGGTTTCAGTAAAACCGAACGGCGCCGCGTCGAAGTGCTTTTGTGTGTTTGGTGCCGCGGTGGCTTCCGCCGGTGAATAGATTGGGATGAACAGTGACGCCGTCAGAATGTATAAGAGTGTATTGGATCGCATGGCAATGCTCTTCTGGAGTGGGTGGGGGAATGAGGTGTGATATGGCTGGGTGATATTTTATGGCATGGGTGTTTGCTGTGCAATATGCGGTATATTGCTGGTAATGTGTAACATTGGCATTAATGGGTAGCCCTGATAGCTCGTCTATCAGGGCGGCGAAGCCGCAAGAGGCATCTGGAGGTAACTGAACTCCCTCTTGTACCTCCGGCACCCACGTTGCACTTTATACAGCGCCTAGGCACTATTCACTTCACAGGCAAGATACCCGTGCCACAATTTTTTACACTTCGACGATTGGTGGCTCTTCAAAAATCTCGTTCGGTCATCGCAACAGCTCTAACGTCGCGCGGATAGCTCGGTTGATGACGGTTCAGGAGACGGCCAACCGCCACGGACATCGGCCGACGGACATTTTCTATCGCCTGTACACGTCCTCGCTTGTGTCGTCATGGTTCGGAGACTAAACGGTTATGCTATGCAAGGCCCTGGTCCGCTTTTGACCCTTGTTTATAAGCAAGAAAATCAATCTTGACGTAACAAAGCAAGTTTTCGATAATCCAGCCATTCGCTCCAGCCGCTCTTATAGGGGGCAGCTATCATTTGCACATTTTCCCTGGAGACTGAATTATGCCACACCGACATCAATCGTGTTTTGCCATCTTTGTAACATTATTGCTCACAGTTGTCTTCATCCCTGCAATTCACGCTGACATCTATCAATGGGAGTGGGTTGATCCATACGACCATTCGCTGGGCAAGCAACCTTCGACGATTGTTTGTCCTGGGGGAGTTGGACTCATGCCCGCGCCAGGTATAATGGCGGGAGATACACATCTCGACCAAGCCTATCTGAGTGGATACGATCTAACAGACGCCTACTTTGCATGCGCAACGCTCACCAACGCATACCTGACGGATTCAAACCTTACAGACACTGTTTTTGTCGAAGCCACACTCACCGGTGCAGACTTTTCAAGGGCAGCCCTAAACGATGCCGATTTCAGGTACTCCACGCTTTCTGACACAGACTTTTCCAGCGCGGACCTTACCAGCGCCGATTTTTCTCGGAACACGCTTACCGGCGCAGTCTTTACGGGGGCGAATCTCGCTTATGCCAATTGCAAAGAAGCCACGCTCACCGATATGGACTTGGCGGGGGTGAACTTTACCCGCGCCCGTCTCACGGAATCCATTCTCACCGGTGCGAACTTGACGGGTGCGAACCTTACCTACGCCAGTTTGGGAAACGCCAAACTGACTGGAGCGAACTTAACAGGCGCGGATCTTACCAAGGCCGATTTCAAAGGTGCCAGTCTTACCGACGTGGATTTTTCAGGTGCCACGATTGCCGGGGCCAGGTTTAATCCAACGACAAGTTGGGGAGTCACAAAGGCACAATTCGAGTCGACGGCCAGCTATGCCAATGGTGATCTAACCGGGATCGTATTGAACAGTTGTATCTTAACCGGTTGGGATTTTGCCGGAAAAAACCTCACCAATGCCATCTTTGAAAAATCCTGGCTCACGGATGTGGATTTTACGGGAGCCACGATTAAAGGAGCCAACTTTAATGGAACGTTTGATCGCGGTTTCACTCAAGCACAATTTAAGTCGACGGCAAGCTATACCACGGGTGAGTTGGTAAGAGTAGAACTGGCCGGTAGCGATCTGACCGGCTTGGATTTTGCGGGCAAGAATCTTACCCTCGCAAATTTCGAAGACGCAAAGATTACCGGCGCCAATTTTGATAACGCTATTGGATTTACCAGAAAGCAACTGGAGTCGACCTATAATTACAAAAACCGCGATTACAATCGAAGATCCAATCTGGTTGGTATGGGGCTAGCAAATATGGATTTATCCGGTTGTAAATTTTTTTTAACGGATCTCACAAATGCAAATTTGGCGGGAGCGAACCTTACCGGAGCCAACTTGAAAAATGCCATCCTTAGTGGCGCGAATTTTTCGGGAGCAATTATCGAAGGAGCCGACTTGAGCTACGGTTGGATGACCCGGGCACAATTCGAGTCGACGGCCAGTTATATAAATGGTGAATTGACCGGAATCAATCTCGGTGGCAACATGACCGGCTGGAATTTTGCCGGAAAGAACCTCGCAAACGCTGACTTGAGAAGCGTCACCTTAAACGACGCCAATTTTTCCGGCGCAAATCTTGCCGGCGCAGATTTTGAAAAAGCCAAGCTTTCCGGAGCGGACTTAACCGGGGAATTCACGGATGTAAATTTTAGGTGTGCCACACTTGTCGGCGCTAATCTATCGGGGGGAAATTTTACCGGCACCAATTTCAGCGAAGCTACACTTACTGATGCGGATCTGACTGGCGCCACAATTACCAGGGCTCACTTCTACAGAACAACCGAAAGTGGCTTTACTCGGGCTCAATTCGAATCAACAGCCAGTTTTGTATCTGGCCAACTTAATGGAGTCGTCTTGGGCAGCAACGATTTGACCGGTTGGAATTTTGCCACAAAGAACCTTAACGATACTTCCTTTGTTTCTGCTACGCTGAATAACGCGAACCTGTCTGATGCAGAACTGACTAACGCCGATTTCCGCTTCGCTTCGCTTGCGGAAGCGAGTCTTTCAGGGGCAAATCTTACCGAATCTAATTTTGAGGGCGCCAGATTATTCGATGCGGATCTCACCGGCGCCAACCTCTCCGGCGCGAACCTTAGTTGGGCAGATGCACGTGGGGCAAGTATCACGTCATATGCCGACGCCGGTGATACTACGAACTTTATTCAGCCGGACGGGCGTATTGCCGGAGTGAATATCGGACCAGTCGAATACTTTTATGTGTGGGATTATGACGGACTAGATACCGATGGCGACGGCATTCCAGATACACCGTTGGGGCTCACCGTTGCTGATGGATTTTCTATTCCCGGGAGTTCTTATGCCTATGGTAACATGTTGTTCATGCTGGAAGATGACGAGTGGGGGTCGACAATCGGCTTTGAGGAAGGTATCGATGTCAGTTTTGAGGGAAAATTCACTATTCGTTTCCAAGACTCATACATACCCAAGCCCGGCGACGCGTGGAAATTGTTCGACTTTAGCGGCGTTACACCCACTGGAGATTTTGAAATATATTCACTTCCGAACATCGAGGCGGGTGAATGGGATACGTCGTGGCTGATGAGCGACGGGGTTTTGAGCATCACCGGCGTGCCCGAGCCGAGTTCGGCGATGTTGCTGCTGGTCGGTAGTCTTGCCGCTTTGGGCTTTCGATGTAGGGGGTATGGCAGGTCGAGCAATCGGACTCGGAAAGTGGAGTGGTAAGCTGCTGAGATTTGAGGCGTTGTATGATTGATGACACCGAGCCTGCAATCACACTGGCTGACGAGCAGCCAGTGCCACCCAACGCAAGAGGCACCCGGCGTTTGTAGTATCGCCTTTAGGCGGGATATGGGAATCCTGAGCCGTTTTGGCAAAACGTTTGCCGCCTAAAGACGGAACTACAAACGACAAAGCACTAGCCACCTAGCGAAACGAGTATCCACATTACCAACAGCACTCCACCTACACCCAGTACCGAGATACCGAAGCCGACGGCATCTTGGCGATTCCATTTTAGGAATTCCCATTGGGAATTGGGGAACAGCAGGAGTTCGCGGTATCGCGTGGGATCTTCGAGCGAGCGGACCAACTCGGCGTCGTCCGCTTGGCGGTCGGCGATAACCTTGGTTCGCATTTTGGCGAAGAAGCGATCGATATCTTCCGGGGTCTCGCGACGCGTTACCATGATTACGGCTGCCATGATCAAGAATGGGACGATGGTGCGGATCAAGATCCGCAATGTCTCGTTCATGGCGTGTGAGTTTCGGCCCAGATCGAAGCCGAGTTTGTCCAAAAGGACCAATTCGAGCGAGAGACGACCGCGACCCACCAATTGGCCGTCGGCATCGGGATGAATGTCTTGGGTCCAGAAGATGGCCGACTTGGGCAAGGTGTACTGTTCGGTGAATTCCGAGCCGAGAACCAACGGTTGTGGGCGGGTGGTTTGGGTTTTGCCCTGGGCATGAAGTTCATCCCAGACGGCGATCTCGGCTTTGCGCGAGCGGACGTCCGCTTCTCGCGCGGTGTATGTTCGCTCGAGAGGTGCCGGATCGTTGGTTTTCAGCAGGTATTCATCGGTGCGCAGCGACGGTATGCTCCAGGGAAGTACGACCGGCAAGACGAGGAAAGCCATGCCCGCGATTATGATCGAGGCCCATGCACCCGGGCGGTTTGCGCGACGCCACTTCATACCCAACCAGAATGCGGGCGCGAGGACGACGTTAATTTCCCAGATGAATTTCAGGAGCTGCAGGATCGTATCGAACTGGGTAGCGAGCAAGACGCTGCCGACGAGCACCGCGGCGCCGAAAAATCGTCCGGCCCAGACGTAGTGGGCGGGGCTGCGGTTGGGTACCAGGGGGCGATAGAGGTTGTGGGTCAGCAAGCTGGAACAGGTGAGCATGAGGCAGTCGGCCGTGGACATCAATGCGGCCATCAGCGACGCGATCATCAGCCCCACAAGGCCCATGTCGAGCGGTCCCAGCAGATCGCGCGTGGCGTATCCCCAGACCAGGTCGGGATTGCGTATGTGTCCGCCGTAAATCACTAGCGCGGCCAAGGCGAAGACGCCCCAGAAGACCGTGCAGAAGCGTTTCAAGAAACAGCCGAATACGAATCCGAAGCGGGCGGCATACTCGTCGCGCGCGGAGCCGGTGGCAACCAACTGGTTGGGCTGGACGGGAACGGTGAAGACGGCCATCAGCGAAAGGGACAGGATGTAATACCAGGTGAAATCGATGGAATGGGGCGAGCCGAAAATGTCGAAACGCGACTCGGGCAACTGCAGGTGGATCGTGCGCAGCGCAGACATGACGCCACTGCCGCCATAGATTTCGTTGATTTTCGCCCATCCGAAAGGGATCATGATCACCGATAACAGGATAATGAAGACGCCTTGCAAAGTGTCGGTGAGAAAGGCGGCTTGCAGACCGCCGGCCACGGCGTAGACGATCACGATCAAGCAGACCATCCAGATCAGCAGGCTTTCGGGTATGTGGGAGACTATTTTTGCCGGACCTTTGGCTTGCAGAATGGCCAGACGGTCTTGTTCGTTTTGAGAAAGTGAAGTTTCGGGGGCGGAGACGAGTTTTTCTTTTTCCAAGAGTTCGTCGTAGGTCAGGATGGTGGCCTTGCCCTTGGTTGTACCGAGCTTGTGGATGTGTTTATCATATGCCCGAGCGTAACTCGACTGGTCCGACTGGGTGAATTCGGTGGCCGTCTTGGGCATGATCGCCACGACGGTTTTGGTCATCGCGTTGAAGCCCAGGGCGATGAAGGACATCATGCAGATGGTGCCTATCACGGCATAGGTGGCGGCCATGGACTGCGAACGGTAACGTTCCAGAAAGAAATCACCGGTGGTCAATAGCCTCAGCCGTCTTGTCCAGGGTGTGATGAGCCAATAGACGGGCGTGTTAAAAAGATATAGCAGTGAGCTCCAGATGCCCGAAGCGCCATTGGAAAACGTGGTAGTGGTCACGCCCACGGCATTGTCGGCGTTGGTGGCTTGCCCGAAGGCGGCAAAAGTCTGTACGAGTTTGCCGAAGCCGCGACCTGCGAGGAAGAAGTCTTCCTGGTTCTTGATGCGGCGGGAACTCCAAATGCCGATGGCCACGATCACGGCGAAATAAAGGAGGATAACCAGAATGTCTATGAGTGAAAGTCCAAACATGCCGAGCCGGCTTTGTTTAAATTAATAGGTCTAACTTGTGTTTTTCAACGGACTGCTAGGATTTGTTTGAATTTGCATTCGTTTCCGAGGAGGGGTAGTCTATTTCGAGGATGCATTTACGGACGCGAATATCTCCATTGTAGCCCGGATATTCGCGGGTGCGCTTCAATCTAATGGTGTTCTCGCCGCGGCGCAGGCATTCGATGGGCACCTTGTAGGCCAGAATGTCGGTGAATGAGCCGTGGTCCGACTGGTTATAGTGATAGCCGTTACGTTCGAGCGGGCGGTTGTCGTTGATGGTCACTTGCAAATCGTCGAGCCGCATGATTCCCATTAAGCCTAGAGTCAAAACGGCTTGGGGCGGTGTGTCGAGTTTGCGAGCGGCTTCGAAATCGTCGGCCAGGAGTAGCGGGTATTCGGCCGTTTTCTGTGAAGGTCCGAGCGCGAAGCGTTTATACCATACGCGGGCGACATATTGTTTGTCCTTAAACATCATGGCTTGGGGATCGGCCAGTTCGTTGAAGGCGGCCCGGTCGAAGGGGCCGTCGGCGCAGGTGAAGTTGAAGAGGCTGGTGCCGTCGGCACCGCACATGTAGTGCACCGAGGTGACCGCCCGCATGTAGGCCATTGACGGCGGGCCGTAATCGTAGTGAACACCATCGTTGCCGGGCAGCGTGCCCGTGCCGCCGCCGCCCGGAGCGGGGATCCAGTGTAGCTGTCCTTCCATGCCGGGGCAGAGTTTGCAGGCGGTGCCGCGTGTGTGTTTCACCCACCAGTCGATGGGCGCGTCGGGCACGTGCGAGTCGGTTACCCCCAGGGTGATCTGGTCGAACAATCGTTCGGTCAGCATGGTTTCCAGGTCCAAGCCGGTCTGGATGCAATGGAGGTGATCGTATTCGAAGCGGGCGCTAAGAGTTTTACCGGCTTTTTTGGTCATGGCCCTCAAATCGCGAATCAGTTGTGTCATTTTGGGCATGCCCGCCTTCTCCTGCCCGGCGCGGAACCAGGGCGCGAAGCGGGTGAAGTCCAGATCGATGCCGGTCACTTCATATTTGTCGATGATCTCGCGGATTTGCCGTTTGCGGTAGGCGTGTGTGTCGGCATGTGCGTAGTCGAGCGTGCGGTTGGGCAGCATGGCGTCTTTGTGCCGGTCGAACCATGGCGATTGCAACTCGGGGAAATACCACTGGCCGTTCGCGCGGCGATAAACGTGGTGTGCGTCGTTCATGCGCAGGGAAAATTGGCAGGCGATGCCGTGTTTGCGGCATGCCTTGGCCATGATGTGCAGTGGGTCGGTGCCGTAGCTGTCTTCGAGATGTCGCAGAGTTTCACGCATTCGCCAGACGTGCATCGAGTCGACTTGTTTCATCATCTCGCCCACGCGCGGCAGGAACGAAGAATTATAGTTGACCGCATGGCCGCCCAGCGAACAGAACTGATAGACGGTTACACCGCTGCCGATGACGGGTCCGAGGATCGTTTTGGCGATGTCATCCGGAGTTTGCGGGGCCGTGTAACGCATGTAGCTCGACC
>JAFGTN010000647.1 GCA_016934075.1 Pirellulales bacterium | reverse complement strand
GACTCGCAGAAAAACTTTTCTGAAATGTGCGGCGTCGGTGAAGCCGGCTCCCTGGGCAATGGCGGACATCCGTAGCGGTTGTACGCCCGAAAGAAGTTCTTTAGCACGTTCCACGCGGACTCGGCGCATGTATTCCAGCGGCGAGCAGTCGAGGCACTGTTTGAAACGGATCTCCAGCCAACGGCGAGAGACGGGCACGACTTTCAAGAGACGCTCGACTCCGAAGGGCTCCTCTATGTGTTCGCGAATGTATTGAACACTGGCCGTGATATATTCGTCGTCGAGGATCAGCACATCCGTCGAACGGCGACAGATGACATCGCCCGGTTCGATGAGGATGCCGGCCGCGGGTGGCTTATGGCCGTTCATCAGGCGATCCAATAGCGCAGCCGCTTCGTATCCGGCCTTGCGGTTATTGCGTCCCACGCTGCTGATGGGGATGGGGCTCAGCTCGCATGCCACGTGATCGTTGTCGACTCCCATTACGGCCACGTCGTTTGGTACGGCAAGTTGCATTCGTCGGCAAACATCGATCACGGTCCGCGCGCGAAGATCGTGCACGGCCAGTATTCCCACCGGCGGGCGGAGTTTGGCGAGCCATTGTTCCAAGGGGTCGATCCAATGGTTCCAGGGTTTCGGCTTGGAGGAACTTTCGGCCACTTCAAGCACCGAGCATTCGCCGCCCGTTTCGGCGATTTCACGCATGAAGCCATCGCGACGCTGTTGCGAAAACCATAGATTTTTCAACCCGTAGTAGCCGAAACGCCGGAAGCCGCACTCCAGCAGATGCCGCGCCGCCATGCGTCCCAGTGCTTCGTAGTCCGGCGTTACGCGCGGCAAGCCCGTGTCGCGAACCATGCCCGAAAGATTCACAACCGGAATTCCGATCTCCTTGGCCGCCTTGATGTCAGCACGACTGTTGAGCAACGCGATCACGCCGTCTCCGGGCCAGCCCTTAAGTCGTCGCAAGGACAAACTGGCCGGATCGGGCGGTACATTCAGAATCCATTCGCCGCCTTTGGGCTTATACGCATTTATGCCTTGCATCAACTCGGCGGATGGCGAATCCCAGATGGGAAATACCAGTGCGATTTCTCTTTGCTTTTTGGACGGCATGGGCAAAAGTCCAGGACTCGATTACCAACATATAGAATATTATGGCATGAATTCGCATATAGACCCAGTAGAAGTTCTTTTATGGCCATAAGCGTTTATCCAGGCTAGTTATGATAACGCGTAAGTCCTTTATATGCAACATTATAACACAAATGCTGTCAAATGTTCCTTTCCACTACATGTCTAATTTGCATTACCTGAACAGGTGCGCATAAGGGCTGAATAGCTTTGCGCAAAATAAGCTTGTACGAACCTTTTTGCCTGTAATAATACAATTGTGGGGGGCTGGTTTGCCGGCATATGATCGACTACGGAAATGTTTCACATGAATCCCGAGTCATCTATTCGAAGGAAAGCCTATATGAAATGCCGATACGGTTTTACTTTGGTGGAGTTGCTGGTTGTTATCGCCATCATAGGCATTCTAATCGCCTTGCTTTTGCCGGCCGTGCAAGCGGCCCGTGAAGCGGCTCGTAGGATGCAGTGCGCCAACAACCTCAAGCAGATCGGTTTGGGAGTGCATATGTTGCACGATACGAACCGGGTTCTGCCGCCCTTGACGACGCGTGGTGCCAATTACGACACTTCTATTTCCACTCCATATAAGGGCGTCGCGGGGGCAACCATCTTCTATTGGTTGCTGCCATTCGTCGAACAGCAATCCATTTTTGATAGAGCCAAAAAATCGGGCAAGATCAAGGAAGAGGTTATCTACACACCGACTCTTATAGTTAAGGGCGCCTGCGCGGAAGTGATTTCGGAGTATCTATGTCCCTCGGATGCGACTGTTCAGGGCGGTCGTCCCATGAGCAAATATGGCGGTGGTCATCTATGGGGCGCATCTTCTTATGGCGCAAACTATCTGGTTTTCGGTGAACCGGAAGAGGACACTATAGCTTTGCGACTGCAGGGAAAAGCCTCGGTGGATAAAATTCCCGACGGGCTCTCCAAGACAATGTTTTTTGCCGAAAGGTACGCGAGTTGCGGTCATTATGGCGATCCCGACGCGGCTTATACCTATGGTTGTTTGTGGGCTGATTCCAACTGGGGATTCCGTCCGTCCGTTTGCATCAACTCCGATCCACAAGACCCGGATGTGAAAGGATATATTCCTTGTCTGCTTTTTCAGGACGCTCCGCACCCTTGGAATGACTGTGAGTCGCGACGCGCGCAAACTCCGCACCCGGGCGCGATGAATACCTTGTTCGGCGACGGCAGCGTGCATGGCATTGCCGCGGATGTCGAAGAAGATGTCTGGGTGTATGTGTGCGACCCGCGTGACGGTATCAGTTACGAACAAACATGGTAAGGTTCAATCTATAAGATGCGGTATATTGATATTTCGTACTTGTTCCTCGGTTTGTTTGTTGTGGCGGCAGCAATCTTGCCCGCTTGCCGTCGCGGACGCGAAGTGACGCCACCGCAGACCTATCCGGTAAATGGGAAAGTGGTCGTTTCCAACGGCAAGATTCCGGTCGGGTATTTGCTCCAGTTCGAGTCGGGAGATCCCAAGACCATGGCCGAAGGGCTGATTGAATCGGACGGTACGTTCAAGCTAGTCACTCGTTACGAGGGCGTGGTCTGCGAAGGCGCCGTCGAAGGTGAGTATCGTGTAACCATTGTGGCTCCCATGTCGCCCGGTGCTTCATTCTCGGGCACAAAGCGTTTGCCCAAGCCGATTCGAATAAAAGCGGAGCCCAACGAGGTGACGCTTGCGCTAGATACTCTGTAGCGCTGCACAAATAATGGTTCTTCACGGAATTTAGTGGTGAAAATGAAGTCAACTTGCCTTCGGCAAGAGGTTTTTTAGGCATGGGCTAACAAAAGTATCTTGACTCAAGACAAACTACTGGGAAATAATGCCATGGCCTGGTGAAGCGGAAGTATATTCTGTCAAGGCTCCTCGGATATCCTGTGATCACAGGAGCTTCTTTTCATACTTTTGTTAGCCCATGCCTAAAAACCTTCGTGCGGAGCACGACAATATCTTTTTTATCCGCTAAATTCCGTGAAGAATCCAAATAATTATCTAAAATATCAACACACACTGATAAAACGCCGGAGCTTCTCGTGCGAAAATTTCCCCTTTGCTCGATATTCGCGATAGCTGTTCTTGTCCTGACGGCACATACTGTTCTGGCCGAACAATCGCCGCAAGGCCTCCTCGCCGAAAATATCAATGGACAGGTTACAGTTCGCGGCGAACATTTTCGTTTTACCTGCGACGCGGCCCGTGGCGGGCAGATAGCCGACCTGCGGCTTTTTGACGGCAAGGAGTGGAACCGTGTGCTTGGTGCCGATGGACAGACCTGCCCTGCCCTGCGTATCGAAGGTGGTAAGGACTTGTTAGACTTATCCAACTGCCGAGATGCCCGCATCGAAAACTACGAGTCTTCGCGTGAGAAGGCGACGTGGACGGTTTCCTCGGCCGCGGGCGGTAAGGGTGGAACTCGGTCGCCGTGGCGAGTCACTTTGAGCTATGAAGTCTACGCCGAGGGTGCCTTGTTTATTGATGTTAAGTGTGAACTCCTGCCCACAACCTGGGATTTCAAGAACGCACGGATCGAGTTCCGCGTCGACAAGTCGATTGTGGACGCGGCCAAGTATCGTCAAAGCGTTTTCGCCCGTCCCAAAACGGTTTTGCCGGCCGGGAGGATCGCCTTTGGTATGAACTCCGCGAGAAGTTTCAGTAACGAAATAGAGGTGATTGTCGAAAGAAACGCGGCTCTGGGTAAGCAGACCGGCTTTGCCGAAAAACCCGGTCGATTTATCTGGCAACTTGGTACCGATCCGGCCGTTTTGAAAAAAGGATACACTTACCGCAACCGCATGGCCATAGGCATGACTTGCCCCGTGTCGGGCAAGCCGCAGACCAATCTGCTGGGCCAGCGCGTATACCACTGGATCAACTACCTCGACCGCAAGGCGATGGAAGCTTGGTATCCCACCGAGCGGCAGATCGACCAGATGGCCGACAACGGCGGCACGATGTTGATTTTGCACCAGGATTGGATGCGGCAAGGCGGATCGAACGGCAATCCGCATGCCGATTATTCTGCCGCAAAGCACGAACAGACCATCCGCCGTGTTATCGACAAGGCGCACCAGCGGGGCATGCGAGTGGGCCTCTATCGCCGCGGTATCGAAGCGTATAGCCTGGGCCAGGTGTTTGACCGATATCTTAAGCGCAATTGGGACGGGTTTTATGTGGATTGGCACGGTCCGCACGCGGTGGCCGAGCATGAGATGAAAAACCGGCCCGACGCAAAGTTCGGTGACAAACATTATTCCAAAGCCGGCGAGTTGCTTGCGGCGCGAGAGTATTTTCTGTTTACGAAGAAAATGCGCAAGATCGTCGGGCCCGGTGGTTTTTTGATCGGGCATATGGGATTCGGCAGTGCCGGGATTTTCCCGAACCTCTGTTTCGACGCATTTCTGCCCGGCGAGCACCACCTTGACCATCGGATGTTTTTCGACCGCGACGATGCCGTGTTCCGCGGTATGACCTGCGGTACGGTATGCATGCCCTGGCCGTTGGATTCGCCGCACTTCACAAAGCCCGATGCTATTGCAAAAATGGCCGCCTGGGGCTTCTATCCGCACGTCGGTTTGGGCATACAGAGAAAGGCCGATACGACGCTATTCCCGCTCGATCCCGACGCGAAGGCGAACAGCTTTGCGTTAGACTACTGGCGTGTACTGTCCAAGATCGATGCCGAGCGAGCCACGGCCTTCAATCTGCCCAATCAAAGCCGCGTCGCCATGCGATCTTCTATCGCGGCCGTCGAGGGCGTGATTTATGCCGAGGACAAGAACGGCCGGCGCGACTATCTGGTGATTGTTGCCAATCTAGGTTCCAAGCCGGCAAAGGCTACTCTCACTCTCGACAGCAAAGTCCTGGGCATGTCCGGCAAATACAATGCCACGCGTATCGATTCGCGGTCCGGCGCATCCAGCCCGCAGGCGATTGACGGTAACCACATCGATACGCCGCTGCTAGAGCCCTATGAGATCATGGGATTCAAGCTGGAAAAGACCGAATAGCTCGGATCATGTCGTCAGCCATACTAATCCGAAGCGCAAGCGAAAGGCGATCGACAAGGAAGAAGACCGCAACCACACATCACGTCCTCCGGAGTTATTTTGTCAGCCAATAAAATCCACCTATCATCGCGGCAACGATTGCCCAACCGGCAAAAAATCCGACAATCGCGGTCCGTGTGGGTATGGGCACTTCGAACGACTCGCTGGGAAACAGATTGCGGCGCGGGGCCGGTTTTCGTCCCTCGGGCAGATGGCAAGGACGGGTGAGAACTTCGCCGGGTTCAACCGGAGTTCGCACTAATTCGTAGAAGCGGTCGAGCTTTTCGGCATCGACCGGGCGTGTCAATCGGCTGACGACAACACCAACCAGCAAGGCCGTGCTTAAACAACAGAGCATTTGCCATGGAAGACTGATGCTGTAAATCATATCCTCGGAGGACGGTACCTCGACAATACCCCACGCGTTATTGCCGGGCCAGGAGGCCACAATGCGCAAAAAAGTCTGAGATGTCGTCGCGGCCCAAGCGGCAAATCCCGCCAGGGTACCCGCCCACGCACCCGCCGCTGTCGCACCGCGCCAGAAGAAGCCCATCCAAAACGTTACGCCCATCAGTGGAATTATCTTC
>JAFGTN010000646.1 GCA_016934075.1 Pirellulales bacterium | reverse complement strand
CTTTCCGACGACGATGGCGAAACATGGAAAGGAGGACTGATGCTCGATGCGAGGAACGGCGTCTCTTATCCAGATGGATTTCAGGCGCCCGATGGCACCATCTACATCTCGTGGGATCGTAACCGGAGTACCGATGCCGAGATCCTCATGGCCAGATTCACGGAGGAAGATATCATGGCGAAGAAGTTGGTCAATCCAAACTCGAAAACACGGATGAAGATCGTCCGCTTTGGAGATAACAAGAAGAAATAATCCGTCCCATCAAGTCTTTGTCTTAATTGGCTGAGTTTCAAACGAAAACGTGTATTAGATTTCAATATGCACTTCCAGCCCCATGGAAATAAACAAATCAGAAGCCGCCCGGATCTTTTCTTTTGTGGGCGGCATGGATTCGATGGGAATTAATAGACACCTGATTTTTGCTCTTTTGGTCTCTCCAAGGTTGTTGTATGGTAAGAGCGTAATGGTCGTCAGGCCGATTGATGTCAGAAAATGAGCCGTCTCGGCCAGGTTTTTTTCGCGGTCGTTAAATCCGGGGATAAGCGGCATTCGCGGTTGAATCCGACAGCCTTTTCGCGCAAGTGTGGTCAAATTATCGATAATGATTTCGTTTGATTTACCTGTCAGTATTTTGTGATGAGTGGAATCCATAATCTTGAGATCGTAAAGGAAAAGATCGATCATATCGGCCAGTTCAACAAGCTCTTCGGTCTGGACATGCCCGGCGGTTTCGGCTGCAATGTGGAGGTCCGCTTTCCTGGCCTTTGGAAGGAATTTTTTCAAGAATAATCCGTGAACGAGTGGTTCGCCGCCCGAGAGAGTGATTCCACCTTTCTTGCCGTAATAATTCACGTCTCGTAAAACCTCCTTGAGCAACGATTCACAGGTGTGTGGAATTGCAGCCGGCGCCAGGGCTCTACTTGGACAGGCCCTGGCGCAGTCGAAGCAGGTATTGCAGTTTGAGTGATCTATCGCGATCGAATTACCGTCGATTCGGATGTTCTGTTGCGGACATGCTTTTACGCAATCTCCGCAGAGGAGGCATTCCTCGGATGAATAAATGAGTTCGTTTTGAAAAGATATGGTTTCAGGGTTCTGGCACCAACGGCAGGCGAGCGGGCATCCCTTAAAAAAAATGGTTGTTCGTATTCCGGGACCGTCGTTAATGGAGAACCGTTGTATATCGGTGACCAAAACAACGTCATCAGGGCCCATTGTGCTTCCTTTTGGGAAAAATGGGTGCCGTAATGGCGGTAAGAAGATCCTCAAAATAGCGGCGAGAAAGTCCCAGAAGATAGCCGTACCTGAAAAGAAAATAGTTATTGCCCCTTTGTTCGATCTTATTTTCGACCATCAATTTGAAAATATCGTTTGGATTAATGGCAATCTGCCTGGCAACCGCGAGTGGATCGAGGAGGATGAGTTCATAGTCCGGCGACGTAACGGGGCCGTATTTTGTTTCCACGTGTCCCTTCGAGAAAGTAAGACTGCGTACTGCACTACCGGCTGTGAATTGGTAAGTGGCTTCGAAGGATTGGATTGCTCGCTGCAGCCGGCCGTATCTGCGTCTGACGATTTCGATAATTGCCCAGCTTCCGATCACCGATAGATGAAGAACGACGGCGTCTACGATTCTAATTCCAATGGATTTCATATTACATCCTCGGTGCGGGCGATAATTTCGTCCTGCATCTTTCGATTTAGATCGGAAAAATATGCCGTATAGCCGGATACGCGAACGAGGAGATCTTTGTATTCTTGCGGATTATCGCGTGCCGCCAGGAGGTCTTTTTTGTCTTGTATGGTGAACTGTACCTGCATGCCCCCACCCTTTATGTATCCTTCCACAAGAGAGTCGAAAACGTCCAGTTCCCCTGGTCTGCCCAAAAGGCTTCTGGGGATTTTATGGTTATTGGCGATACAATTGGGAATTTGTCGGGCAGGCAATTTTTGGGACGATGAAAACGAGGCCGTAGGACCCCTGCGTGCCGCTCCGGAGACGGGAGTCGCGCCGGAAGCCAGCGGCGCTCGGCTTCTTTTTCCGTTGGGAAGAGCGCCGGTCATTCCGCCCATGCTGGCGTGAAATGTAACACTCCAGAATCCGAGATGATATTCACCGCCTCGCGGGTTCTTGTGCCTGGCGAACGCCGAAGCAACCAATTCCACCAATCCGGCTGCCACTTCGTCGGCCTTCGTGTCGTCGGTTCCGTACTTGGGCGACTTTCGTGTCAGCAGAGCAAGGGTCTTTTTATGCCCGCTAAAATCGGCGGCCAGTGCCTGCAGGAGTTCTTTCTTGGAGATTGTCTCTTGTTCGAACACAATATTATTCAGGGCCGAGAGAGAGTCGGCTACATCCGCGAGGCCGACTATCGCCACTCCGGACGAATTGTATTTCGCGCCTCCCCGAGTTACGTCTCGGCCGGATTTCATGGTGCCGTCGATAAGGCCGGAAAGCAGTGGGGTGGGATGCAATTCGGCGTGAGCCTCGGCCAGACGGGTGTTTCCGTCGACTGCCAAATCCACCATGTATTGAAGTTGCTTATTGAAAGCGTCACAAAAATCTTCGTAGCTTGCGAACTTGTCGAAAGATCCCGTTTTGGGGCCGATTTGTTCTTTCGAGAACGGATATACGCCGTCGTTAAGCGCCAATTCCAGAACCGCAGCCAGGTTGAACACGATGGCGCCTGTGTGGCCCATCGTTTTGCCGGCGACCGTCGTTTCCACGCATCCCACTATCCCGTAATCCCGGGCGTCTACCGGTGGGATGCCATATTCGGTCAAGGCTTGAACGATCTGTTCGTCATTGTAAAGGGCGGGGATGGCACCGCTACGATAAATGGATTCGAGCAGCGAACGTCTGTATTTTTCCGGCGATCTTTGATGCAAGCGGGCACACACGTTTGGTTCTCGCATAGCCAGCATGGTGGCCGTCCCGAGCATGATATATGTGAGATCGTTGGTACCGTCGGAACCATCCGCCTTCATTCCGCCCAGGGTAATCGCCTGATTGGTGGACGCTCCTGAGATGATTTCGTGAACCATTGCGGGGGCAATAGGCATGTGGTCCCCCATTTTAATGAAGAAACACCCGATAAGCTCCGCGATCCGCTTTTCATCTATGATTCCCACGGCCGAATCGCTTGCATAATAGGGATATAAGATTTGATCGAATCGACCGAAGCTGAGGGCCATATTGCTGTTTTCCTGATGCAACGCCACCTGGGTAATCCAGATCGATTGCAGGGCCTCATGGAAGGTCGAGGCCGGGCGGGCGGGAACCTGTCGCAGGATCGCGGCCAGTTCCTTCAACTCGGCCGCTCTCTCGGGCTGGGAAATATCGGCTCTTTGCTCACAAGCAAACGAATAACGTTCGGCAAAGCGTATCAAGCCCTGGAAGGAAACTCTCGCGGCTCGGTAAAACTCAGCCGCTTCCGCGTCTTGTGCTTTCTCCTCTTGCTCTCGCGTTTCCTCGATCAGGGACAACAAACCCCGCGACACGACTTTTTGGTAGTCGGGTATGATATGAGTTATTCCATTGGCTTTTGTTAATATATAAAAGGCCAACCGCTCGGAAAGTTTTTGGGACCTGGGGGTATTATGTTTCCGCCGGGTGTACTCGAAAATATTGCGGTCTTTCCAAAAGGGAAACACCTCGTTAGCCAAAACGTCGGCCTCGTCGTCTGATATGGCGACGGGATCGAATTTGCGGCGAGAGATGATAGGCAATTCCGGCCAAAGAACATGTGACATGAATTCGGGATAGACGGGTGTGCCCAAACGGTGACTCGTCGTGGATCCGACTATCAACTCATCGTCGAAAAGCGTGGGTGAAAGGTGATCGAGCACATAGCATAACGCCTCGGCCTGCCTCAGAACGGGCTTAGATTCGTCGAATCCCGATTCGCGAAAGAACTCCGTAAGATATTTCGGCCGCTCGATGCAGATTGTTTTTTTTGCCGATAGCATTTTACGTCTGAGACGCTGCAGCCGTGGAAAGTGCTCCAGGCTATAACGGACACCGCTTGTTTTTGCGACGTCATGTCTAGCGGTTGCCCAAGGAGCCTTATTGCCACACTCAAAACACTTGACGCTACCGGTCTTCATTCCTGCACCATGCACGGCTAGCCCGGATTACTGTTTATCCGTTACTAATAATCCCGTCCAAGCTTGCTGTCAAGGAATTGCGTCAAATAGTACCAAGAATAAATAAAGGGGACGGGAGTATTTGACAAGCTGTCGAACAGCTTTGTTCCCCGTCCCCATTTGTCCGCTTGTTGGACTAGGACATAGGACACCGGCTATCCCCCCTGGATTTTTCCAATGGATAAAGGAAGTTACATCCAATGGGTGGATTACCTGATGCAATTGGTCTACTATCGACGACGCAGCAGCAAGCTCAAGGCACCGAGGCCCAAGAGACACAGCATGCTTGGTTCGGGTACGGCGGCCGCAGCAGTAACGCCATAGCCGTAGTTGCCGGCCAGGATACCCAGGTCCTCGACATCCACTGCGCCGTTCAGGTTGGCGTCTCCGTTCGACCACGTCTTGCCAGTTGTTGCGCCATAGCTGCCTGCCAGAATGCCCAGGTCGCTGACATCGACTTTTCCGTCCATGTTGAAATCACCGGGATACAGAACATCAACGTCGGTAACACTCCAATCGTCCATCCTGGTTTGCAGAGCCAAATCATCATCAGGACCAATACCTTCAAGAACATAGTTACTGTTCACCATTGCGTATACACCTGAAGCACCGCTCGCCAACACTGGAACGGTGTAGCCATCAAACGGTGTAGTCCCATCCACAACAGCCTGGCATTCTCCCAGCATGGTCGTCCCAGACCAAGCCTGGCCCACCAGATATACTTCGCTTCCTACATCCCGAACGCACAATTTCAAATCAATTGTTTGGTTCGCCGGCGTGATATTAAAAGATGGCATGTTGGCATAACCGGTTCCATAGAAATGGATCATTTGAACCTTACCAAAAACTTCATCATAGTTGAGGCCGTAGAACGTTAGGGCGGACGGATCCAATCTGGCGAAGATGCCCTGGTCGTTGTAGGGATTAGGTGGGTTGGAGTTGACCTCGGACATCACGGTTGTGTCGGTCATAGTATACGTGGCACCTACATAACCGCCGCAAAAAGAGGCCCAGGTTGGTGGGTCATAGTGCTGAGCTGCAATCGACAGCTCGTCATCTG
>JAFGTN010000067.1 GCA_016934075.1 Pirellulales bacterium | reverse complement strand
GCAGCGTATTCATGGCGTGCGAATAGTGCGAATAAATTCGCACCTACAATTTAACCGCCATAATTAAATTGACTGACTACTAGTCATTGAGATTTTGATGATGCTTCGTTTACGCAGCAGTAATTTACCAAAGACTCAATGGCTTGAGCTTTCATGTTCCTTTTCAAGGTGGTAATTAAAGTAACTGAATGTTACGAAGACAATTGATTCAGGCACCTGAGAATTCGGCTAAAAATAACATCCGGCTAGTCGCGATGTGTACCCTAAAGGGCATAAAGGCATCGCTCCTAGCATTACGGTAACCCGTATTGAAAATCAGGTCATTTTTCAATGCCCAATTCTGAACGGACGGCTTTGAAAGGCCAGAGTGAACAATGTCCCTGCCCGGCGCGGCGGACGGCATAACCATCTGTCCGTGCGTAATGTCAGTTATTCAGAAAGAAGCTTACGCAGACATGTGGCCAAGGCTGCTGTCGGGATGCTGCACTGGCTGGTCATTGGTAAACGCTGACCTTTATTGCCAGCTTACGGGCTCCTTGGTGCGTGAATCAGGCCATGACAGGCAAAGCTTTCAAGCAATAGCCGCGTTCGTTGAAGCATAAGAGGAGACGATCAAATTCCAACCGCCTTACAGTCCTGATTTGAATTTGATTGAACAGATGTTTGCCAAACTCAAAGCTTTGTTATGCAAAGCGGCTAAACTCAATTACGAAAAGATTCAGGTGATGTTTCCAGTCATAAGATAACTACTCTAGCTGAACCATGCTTGAAAAAAGAAACTAACTCAACAATGGTCAAGGCTGAACTGCCGAGGCAGAGCCAGTCATGAATGTGTTGATCTTCGCCAAATCATCATACTCGAGAATACCAGCGGAGCGCTTGAGCCGCAGGGTGTTCAGCAAATAGTCATATCTGGCTTTGGCGTAGTCCCGCTGAGCCCGGTACCAATCGCGCGTCGCCACAACAAGATCAAGGGCAGTGCGACTCCCGACTTGAATACCGGACTCAATCTCTTTCAACGACAATTCTTGCGACTTAAGCGTTTTCCGTAATGCCTGCACACGACTGACACCGGTTACTACACCATAAAAGGCGTCGCGGGATTGCCTTTCCGCGCTGCGCTGTTCTTGCTTCAGTGTCGCCAAGGCCTCTTCATGCCGGTGCACCGCCTCTCGTGATCGGGAGGTAACCTGGCCGCCTTCGTATAACGACATATTCATCTCCAACCCGATGCTGTTATAAAAGATATCGGCATTGCCAAACTGGCCGCCGGTTTCCATCCAGCCATTGTTTGCCTTGAGATCGAGACTGGGCAGATGCTCCGAGTCAAGCCGATTAATCTCATTACTGGCGATTCTAGAGGCTATGCTGGCCGCTATAATGCGTGGATTCTGTACCAACGCCTGATCAGTCCAGTTCTTTTCATTCAGAGGCTCTGGTTTGATCAAAGGAATATCCTGAGCAAGCGCTGAGAGACGGTCATAGTATTCGCCGGTAATCTCCCTTAATGCCGCTTGGGCGTCATTCAGCTGTTGTTGAGCTTCGATTTCATCGGCGACGGCACGATCATAACCCGCTTCGGCTTCTGACACATCGATGATGGCAATTTCGCCATACTTGAAACGCTGCTGCATCTGTTCGCGCTGCCGGGCCAGACTGTCCTTCTGAGCCTGGGAATACCGCAGGTTGTCCAGCGCGCTCAATAAGCCAAAATATCGCTCTGCTACTCGTAAAACCAAATCCTGATGGATAGCATTCAACTCCATTTCGGACTGTTCCACTCGTTGACCAGCCTGATCCAGGGCTATCAGCCTGTCATAGTGAAACACCGGCTGAGTAAGAGTGATGTCGTAACCATCGCTGATAAACTCATCCTGTCCGCCGACGCCGATTGCCTGCGGATCCTTTAAGTTGATGTTCTGAAGATTGCCGGTGATATTGGCGGAAAGATCTACTTTAGGCAGCCAGGCCTGGGCCATTGCCTGATTTTGCAGTTCTTCATTAACTTCGCGGGTTGCCTTTCCTTTCATCAATTGCGGGTCTTCCTCTATTGCCTTGCGATAGATATCCAGTAGATTACTGGACAGCGGCTCGGCCGCCAGTACCGGACCTGAAGTCCCTTCCAGCAAAATCAGCAAAACCAAGCCTCCAAAGCGAAAAATGGACGACATTAAGCGAGAAACACTCTTTTGCGGTATCATAACTTTCCCTTCATCAGTTGTTATTCTTCCTCTGTTGTCTTGTAACATATATCCAGCAGATCACTGGACAGCGACTCGGCAGCCAATATCAAACAAGAAGTCCATTCCAGCAAAACCGAGCCTCCAAAGCGAAAAATGGGCGGCATTAAGCGAGAATCTATCTTCTACGGCATCATAACGACTTTTCCACCGCTCGTGATGACACGACGCTGTCTTGCTCTTCAAGACCTGAAATCACCTCAATATTAAGCCCGTTGGAGAGACCGGTGACAAGCTTCTTCTCGACGATCTCGCCAGTCGGTAACTCGACTTTGGCATAGGGCTCATCCCCACGAAATATCAGGCTTCCCTCGGGAATTGTCATGACTTGTTCATGCCGGGAAAATACGATTTTAGCTGTAGCGCTATAGCCGGCCCTGAGAAACACGCCCAGTTTGGGCCGAATGGCTGCGCGGATTTCAAATACTTTCCGACCTTGATCGGTTTTTCTGGCTTCTGCCGCTATAAAATCCAGTGTGGCATCAAAATGTTCATCCGGAAGCGCGCCGACACTCAGGGTAATGGGCATGCCCTCTTGCAGACGCCCGGTGTCCGCCTCTTCCACTTCGCCCTTGAAAATCAAACTATGCATGTCGGCAATGGTGAAAACCGTCGTGCCTTCGGAAAGATCATTGGCTTTAATGATGAAATCACCAATCTCCACAGGCTGATCCAGCACCATACCGTCCATGGTCGCGGTAATCAGGGTCGAGGTGGTTTTGAATTGGTGTGAAGCGCCTTTGAGGCGCAGTTCCAATTCACGTTCGGCCTGTTCCAAGGTCGCCTTGGTGACATCGTATTTCAACTTGTCGTCCTGATACGCCGCGTCGGAAATCAGATTTTGGTCGTGAAGATGACTGCGCCGTTCCAGTTCGGCAGCCGCCCGCTGGTGCTCAAGGCGGGCTTTTTTGATTTGCGACTGAACCGCGCTGACTTCCACCGGGTCAGCACGCAGTCGTATGCGGGCAAGCAAATCCCCACGCTTCACCCATTGCCCTTGCTTAACAAGAACTTCTTCGAGCACACCGTTTGCTTGAGATTTGATCTTGACTCGCCGATTGGGAACAATCTGCCCGGTGGCGATGGTATATTGCTCAATGGTCATGCGAGATGGTTTTTCTGTCCGCACGGAAGGCACGCTAGCGCCGGCTGAAAAAAACAGCCAGAAACCACTGCCAAACACGATGGCAAAGACCACCAAAATCCAACCGGTACGAACCGCAATTCGACGAAAATTATTCATGTCTGAGCGCCTCAATAGGCGATACACGAACCGCCTGACGAGCCGGCAGATAGCCTGCGATAAGGCCTGCAAGCACTAAAACCCCAAGTGCCGAGACCGCGACGGAGAGATCGACTTGAGGATCGCGAAAGTAATCTGATTCGATGCCGGCCCGGCTAATCAACTCGATAAGCCCTACCCCGGCAACTAATCCCACATAGCCTGCGGCTAGAGTGATAACCAGTGTCTCGTGCAATACCATGAAAAGTATGTCGGCCGAGGAAGCGCCGATGGCTTTGCGAATACCGAATTCACGCGTGCGCTCCTTGACCGTAACCAGCATCGTATTGCTGACCCCGACGCAGCCCGCCATCAATGTACCGGTTCCAACAATAATCATGAATAGCCTGATACCGCTCATTAGCGACTCCACTTTTTTTACTTCATCACTGATATCGTAGATTTCCAGTGCGGAGGAATCATTCGGGTCAAAACGATGCCGTCGGGATAAAAGTCGAATGGCATCCGGCTTGATATCCGTCCACCTATAACCCGATGATACAGTCAAGGCAATCATATTGACTGTCGGTGCAGGGTCAAACACTTGTCTCAACGTGGCGTATGGAATATAGACGCGATTGGGCGACTGTTCCCCCAACGCTTTATTGTAGACCCCAATAACAGTGAACGGTGTTTCGCCCACGAAAATCGTTTTTCCTACCGGATTGAGTTGGTTTTTCATCAGCACATCATTAACCCTGGCGCCGATTATGGCGACTTTACGTGATTCACGCTCATCCAATTGATTAATCTGCCGACCGCTCAGCAAAGACAATTTTTGAATGTCGGCATTGACGGCGCTAATGCCATTTATTTGGAATGCGCCGGTATTTTTTCCATATCTCATAACATAGCCTTTATCCAATAATTTGGTAGGTCCGACGGACTCCACCCCTGGTAAGTTTCCGAGCCAGGCAACGTCATCAATCTCCAGGCTCACTGTACGACCCGGGGTTAAACCTTTATATGACAGGGAGGTTTTACCGCCATTGATCCATACGCTATTTAACGCCGTGTCCTGGAATAGCGCCATTGTGCCGCGCTCCAGCCCTTTCCCCATTCCTAACAGTAGAACCAGCATAAAAATGCCCCAACTGACTCCAAAAGCAGTCAAGCCTGTGCGCAATTTGTGCTTGCTAAGGGATTGGCCTAGCTCGGTCCAGCGTTCAATATCAAACATGAGTTGTATGGCCCGTGGTTAGAAGTTTCTGATTTGCCCATCCTGCAAATGGATAACGCGACGAGTTCGTGCAGCGATTTCTTCATCATGCGTGATGACGACAAGGGTCTTGCCTTCATGGTTTATTTCGGTGAACAATTCCATCACTTCCTCTGAAGTTTTAGTGTCTAGATTGCCGGTTGGTTCGTCCGCTAGAATCAGAGGCGGATCGGTAACCAATGCGCGTGCGATGGCTACCCGCTGCCGCTGCCCGCCAGACAACTCCGAAGGCATGTGATCCATGCGATGGTCCATCCCCATACGCTCTAACAGCTTCCGCGCCCTCGCCTCTCGTTGCTTGCGAGGAACCTTTCGGTAATAAAGCGGCATGGCCACGTTTTCGAGAGCACTCTTGAAAGGCAACAGATTGAACGACTGGAATACGAAGCCGATTAATTGATTGCGATGCCGGGCAGCCTCCGTTTCAGAAAGCGGCTTTATCAAAGTCCCGTTCAAAATGTACTCGCCGTCGTCGTAACGATCCAGAATTCCCAGCACATTAAGCAAAGTTGATTTGCCCGAGCCCGATGGCCCCATGATCGATACAAACTCCCCCACTTTGACAGACAGGTCGATCCCCTTCAATACTGGAACTTTCATTGATCCAAGATTATAGGCTTTCGTGAGAGTCT
>JAFGTN010000645.1 GCA_016934075.1 Pirellulales bacterium | reverse complement strand
TTCGCCTGGCGCGGCTGGTGGGACTTCGGCACCGGAGCCCTGGGCGATATGGCCTGCCACACCATGAACATGGCTTTCGCCGGTCTCGATCTGCGGAACCCCACATCGGTTGTCGCCAAGACCTCGGGCCACCAGAAGGAAAGCTATCCCGCATTCTCGGTAATCGATTTCGAGTTCCCCGCCAACGACAAGCGTCCCGGTTTGAAGGTCGTCTGGTACGACGGCGGCAAACTGCCCCCGGCCGAAGTCATCGAGGGTTTGCTCAAGAAAGGCGAAAAACTCAGCAGCAGTGGTAGCCTGATCATCGGCGAAAAGGGAAAGCTGTTCTCGCCTAATGACTATGGCGCCAAGTTCGAGCTTGTAGGCATTGACAAGCCCAAGGTCGAATACGAAAAATCTCCCGGCCACTTTGCCGAATGGATCCGTGCCATCAAGGGTGGAAAGCAGGCTATGTCCAACTTCAAAGACTACGCCGGCCCGCTCACGGAAACCATCCTGCTGGGCAACCTGGCGGTTTGGGCCGACGGCCCCAAAGTCGAATGGGACGCCAAGAACATGAAGGTTACCAACATGTCGGGTCTCGAAGAGATCGTCAAGCCGGTCTACCGCAAGGGATACGTCCTCGATGCCTAATCCTGGCATAAATATGAATTACGTGTTCGCACGTACCAAATAAACCCAACCACGCGGCACCGATTAATCCTCAAAGCCGCGTGGTTTTTTTGCAGGGTACATATCCCCCGATGATGTTATTGTGTCACGGGTCGTTGATCTGGTAGCATGGTCCAATGAGCGACATGACGTTTGCCATCGGCAACATTGGATAATCGTTGCTGCCCACAAATATCCCCGCCACACCTTTCCTCACCATCTCCCAACGTAAGGACCTACCTAATGTCACGTCAACCCACGCGTCGTCAATTCATCTCAACCACGACCGCAACCGGCATTGGCTTTTGGCTGGCCGGCGGCGCCGAGGCCAAAGAAAGCAAATCTCCCAACGAACGTATACGCATGGCCAGCATTGGCATCGGCGGCAAGGGTTCCAGCGATTCGAATGACGCAGGCAAGCACGGCGACATGGTTGCCATCTGCGACGCCGACCGCACGCGCCTGGGCCTGACTCACAAGAAACGCTTTCCCAAAGCCAAGACCTTTACAGACTTCCGCAAAATGCTGGACGAAATGGGCAAGAGTATCGATGCGGTGACGGTGAGCACGCCCGACCATACCCACGCGCCGGCCGCCTTGATGGCCATGCGTATGGGCAAGCACTGCTTCTGCCAGAAGCCGCTGACGCATTCGATCTACGAAGCTCGCCTAATGGGCAAAGTGGCGGCCGAAACGGGAGTCGCAACCATGATGGGCAACCAGGGTACGGCCGCCAGCGGGCTGCGTGAAGCCGCCGCCATCTTGCGCAGCGGTGCGTTGGGCACAGTTAAAGAAGTGCACGTTTGGACCAACCGTCCCATCTGGCCGCAAAACGGTAAAGGTCGCCCCCAGCCGGCTCCCTGTCCCAAGACGCTCGATTGGCAATCGTGGCTGGGTCCGGCGGCCGAGCAACCCTTCGCCAACGGCTATCATCCCTTCGCTTGGCGCGGCTGGTGGGATTTCGGCACAGGAGCGCTGGGCGACATGGCCTGTCACAACGTCAACATGCCCTTTGCCGGCCTCGATTTGCGTAACCCTACTTCGGTGATCGCCAAGACTTCCGGGCACGAGAAAGTCAGTTTCCCCAAATGGTCGACAATAGAATTCGAGTTCCCTGCCAACGACAAGCGCGCCGGGCTGAAACTCTTCTGGTACGACGGCGGCAAGTTACCGGCGGAAGAACTCATGAGCGGCGTTTTAAAAGAAGGTGAGAAGATCGACCTTAACGCCTCGCTGACTATTACCGACAAGGCGAAACTCTACATGATCGGCAACGACAACCTGCGAGTTTCCGGTATGGACAAACCGAAGGTCGAATTCGAAAAATCGCCCGGCCACTTCGAAGAATGGGTGCGAGCCATCAAGGGCGGCAAGCCGGCCATGTCGAACTTCAAAGACTACGCCGGCCCATTGACCGAAACCATTCTGCTGGGCAACCTGGCAGTTTGGGTCGACGGCAAAAAGGTCGAGTGGGATGCCCAGAACATGAAAGTCAAGAACATCTCCGGCCTGGAAACACTCGTCAAGCCCGTTTATCGCAAGGGTTATACGCTGGATGTTTAAGCATAGTTATTTGGGGAAGTAATCTGGTAAGATATCCCCCTGTCATAATTGCGGCAGGGGGGATGTCGTGCGCCGGTCGAGTTGACCAGCGGAGTTTTCGGAATATAATTCATGATGAGGCGTTTATTAACAACCGCGAGGAAATGATCTATGGTGCGACCAATTACCGTCACGTTATCTGATGACGTTAAACAGGCATTGGATGAGTTTGCGCTAAAGGAGGGCGTCTCTCCAGACGAGGTTGTCGGTCGGGCCGTCAAGCAACACGTTTTCCTGCGGCAATTTAGAACTTTGCGCGAACGAATGTCCGCCAAGGCCAAGGCCCAGGGTGTGATTACAGACCAGGACGTATTTGATCGCGTCTCATGAAACTTGTTCTCGATACAAATGTTTTAATAGCCTCGTTGATAGCCCGCGGCGCATGCACCGACCTACTCGAACATTGCGTATTATCCCACACGATCGTGGCGTCCGATTTCATCTTCCTGGAATTACAAAGACATCTCGTCGGTAAATTTAAGTACTCCGCCCAAGAAGCCGACGAAGCGATTGCCCTGCTTGGATCACAAATGGAGATCGTCGAGCCAAAATCACTACGGCAAGCTGTTTGCCGCGATCCAGACGATGACCAGATTCTTGCCACAGCCATCGCGGGACAGGTTAAGTGCGTCGTCACGGGTGACAAAGATTTGCTGGTTCTTCGGAGCTACGAGGGAATTGCAATTATTAGCCCACGTGATTTCGCGGATTTTGAAACCTTGGATGAAAACTCTCGGCGTATGTAGAGTGCATGCTTGCATGACCAGATGTTATGCGGTGCGATCCGTATCCGCTTTAACCCAATATCCGCTTCCAGCGATCCAAATTCCACTGTGTCTTTTCCGCGGGGGTCATCTTGCTGAAGTCGGGGTCGGCAACACCGTAAGCCGGGGCTCCGTAAGTGGGCGTATCGGTGCCGCCGGCCGTCGTGGCCATGGAGACTGGCGGTTTGCCCGTACCCGGTCTGGTTGTACCGCTGTAGCTGTCGGAAGTTTCCGTGCTTTTCAGGTCTTCGTCGAGCGGACGTGCGGGCTGGATGCCCAAGCGCGCCAGGTCGCCGTGATAGGCACGGACGGCCTCGACCGGTTCGATCTGGCCGTCGGCGATCGCTCGCAGGTATTGCACGAACGTCAACTGGTGCTCGGAGTTGTTGATTTTCCGGCCGAACAATGCCACCCGTGCGCCATACTTCTTGGCATCGTACAGCATCTGGAAAGCATCGCGCGTGGTGCCCGACGAACCGCCCAGGATGCCCACCACCACAGAACGGTCGTAGCCGGCCAGTGCTTCCATGGCCGCCGGGCCGTAGTAAGGAATCTTCAAAAACAGCGGTCGGCCGCGCTTGGTAACTCCGGCCAAGGCGCGAGCGATATGGTCGTTCACGAAACGAGCCGTGTCGGCCGGCGGATGATCGCCCGAGACGTTGGGGCTGAAGACTTCGAGAAAATGCCTGAAACCCTTGGCCTCGGCTTCGAGGCGGAACTCCTTGTAAGCCTCTAATGAACGATGGTCCAAATCGCGGTCGTTGTTGAAAGTTACCGAATACAGGCCCAGGTCGGCGCCTAGTTTCTTTTCACTGGGATCGCACTCCAGCTTGCCGCACATAATATGGTCGATTGTGGCGGTGCGGAATGGCCGCGACGGTTGTGAGCTGTAGCGACCGCTGCCGGTGGCCAACCAGATGTCGGTCGTGTCGTTTGCCCGCACGGCCGGCGTCACGTGGCTGTTGTCGAAGAGTCGCTCCTCAATAGTCAGTACTTCGTTCGAACTGGCACTCATGAGCATGATGTCGACCAGCCCTTGGGCCACAATCTCACGCATGATCTGGCGATATTCCTCGAGGTTGCGGAATTTGGCCTCGTCGGCATAGTGCTCGGGGCTTTTGCCGGGCGCGGCCAAGCCGAATGCCATATCGGCATCCTTGGCGTCGGCTATGATAAAATCCCCGCAGTTCGGGTCGGCAAGTATTCTGGCGATCTTCTGGTCCAACGACTTTTGCATTTGTATCATCCGCGGTTGTAGTAACAGCTATGCCACCCGTATCCTGTGGAAAGGAACTACCTGCCCCAGGTGGCTGCAATGGGCTAGTTGATATTTTCGCAATTATACGATATTCACCAGCCTATGTGGACTTGCCAATTGCGAAAAACACCCCCGAATGAACGTTTTCACCCCATGATTTGGATGTAACCAGCCCGTCAGCCATCAACCTGAGATTCATCTCCCCCATACTGGGGTCCCTACGCAAACACAGCGTCCCCCTGGCTCCAAGCACTCGATCGCCTATAATTTCTCGATAGTCCCATACTAAGCGCGAAGCGCAAGCGAGGGGAGATAGGCAATGAAAGCGTCGTTCTCCCTCGCTTGCGCTTCGGGTAAGTATTGTTCATGAATAATCCGGGCTAGCGCCATTCCGCTGGCAAGCTTAAAGCTAAAACAACCAATCAGGAAGTTAATCGATGTCCAAAAGCAAAATCCTTATTGCGGACGACAACCAAACCAACGTCGAATTGCTTGAGGCGTTCCTTAGCGGACGTGACTGCGAGATCGCTATCTCCGTTGACGGTCGCGATACGCTCGACAAGGTGGCCGAATTCAATCCCGACCTGATTTTGCTGGACATCATGATGCCCAAACTCAGCGGTTTCGAAGTCTGCGAGCAACTCAAGGCGTCACCCGAAACTCGCGGCATTATGATTCTGATGGTGACGGCGTTGAACGAGTTGGGCGACATCGAGCGCGCGGTTGCCGCCGGTTGCGACGATTTCCTTAGCAAGCCCGTCAACAAGATCGAGCTTCTCAAGCGAGTCGACAATATGCTCAAACTTCGTAACATAACCGACGAGTTGCAACGTCTGCGCGAGTATATCGACGGCATGGACGAGAAGTGAGCCGGCAGTGGTGGTGGAAATTCACTTTTTACTGGACTTTTGCAAAATTGCGAGTCAAGGGCACTTAGATATAAATTGGCGGCGCAGCCGGCAAATTATATCTAAACACCGCAGAGATG
>JAFGTN010000644.1 GCA_016934075.1 Pirellulales bacterium | reverse complement strand
TGGCCACCACCTCGCCCGACACGTGCGTGAAGTCGCCGCTGATATCGATGTCGTTCTGCAAGGTCAGCGTGCCGGAAGCCTTGTCGATAACGACGTTATCAAGCGTCAGGCCGTCGAGTTGCATGACCTGGTCATGGTCGCCGGTGAATTCTAATGTGCCGTTGTTGTCATCGAACGTTCCGTCATCGATGATGAAATCACCGGTGATTGACGTCGTGCCCGAACTCGCCTCGAAATGGCCGCCTTGCACGTGCAAGTCTCCGTCGATTTCAAGGTCATGGTCTCCCGCGTCGAACGTTCCGCCGGCAATATCCAAGTCGCCGTCGATCGTTATATCCGACTCCAGCGTAATCCGGCCGGTATAACCATCACTGACGAG
The DNA here is from genome assembly GCA_016934075.1 of Pirellulales bacterium. Lineage (GTDB taxonomy): Bacteria > Planctomycetota > Planctomycetia > Pirellulales > Thermoguttaceae > JAFGTN01. The sequence goes on along the minus strand of JAFGTN010000644.1, from coordinate 4,469 downwards.
TATGCCGCCCACCGTACCCTCAAAATCAGCATCGAATACGGCATTATCACCCGAGGTATCATCGAAGACCAGGATGTCATCGGCATCGGGAGCCGAATCGCCGCTGAAGTTCTCGGCATCGGAAAGGCTATCACTATCGCCGTCTCCGTCCCAGACCACGAAGTCAACATGTTTATCGCTGAATTGAACATCCGAGATATTGTCGTGTTTGATGGTGAACGACTGACCTTCGCCAAGATCGACCGTGAGTTTTCCGTTACTGAAAACGGCGTCGTCGCGACTGAAGTTACTCAAGTCGATCGTGTTCGAACCACCGCCTCCGTCAAGCGAATATATGGCGCCGTTGACAGGTTCTGAAAACTCGAATGTATCATCATGTTCCGAGCCGGTTACATGTTCCACGTCCACCAGCGTGTCGGTACCATCTTCGGCGGACACGATTCCCGCGGTAAGGTCGACATTCACGGCCGATGCAGAATGGCTATAATCGACCGTATCGTGGCCATCGCCACCATCGAGCAGATCGTCTCCTTCCCCGCCATCGAGTAGATCATCGCCTTCGCCACCTATAAGCACATCATGACCCTCGCCACCGAAGAGTTCATCGTCTCCAGCGCCGCCGAATACATCGTCATCACCCCTGCCGCCGAATAGTTGGTCATGACCGTCGCCACCGAATAGCACGTCGTCACCACCCATGGCATCTGCCAGATTATCGGCATCATCACCGTGAAAGACATCGTCGCCTTCAGTTGGGCCTTCATGCTCAGCGCCGGTGTCGGCCTCGACCCAAGTGGCCGAAAGCAGAATGCGAGGTTCCAGCGTGTTGACTTTCAGCGGCGCCGTGGTTTTCTGTTCTTCACAATCTCCGTGATCTTCCTGATCCTCTTGCGGTTGTTCGTCATCATTGAAAATTTCCGCTTGTTCCGATTCTTTCATGGCTTTTCCTCTCGGACTGATTCTGAGTGCGACAAGTCCAGGCAAACGCCGAAGCCGGCCGGCAGTTGCCGCTTTTTGTTATCGATAGTGAAAACACAACGGAATGTTTTTGAGGCCGGATCTATCATAGGTGACGCAAATGTCAGCCGTGCTCGAACCGGATGGTTGACCGGCTCGAATGCCCATAGCGAGTAGTAGTTCCCCTTCTTCAACCGGCCGAATTCTTCCAGGGGTAAGTACAGCTTCGCCTCCAGTGAATCGAGACAAACTATCGTCAGCAGATCGTCCTTGGGTGTCAGCATGGTGCCCACGGTAGCCTCGACACACACGATTTGTCCGTCGAACGGCGCGCGGATGTTGTGGGATTCCAGGCGCACTTCTTCCAGCTCCAGGTTCCGCCTGGCCTGTTGCCGGGCTTCCAGGGCGGAGGCCAATATGGCTTCCGCCTGATCGCGTTGCGAGCGGGCTTGTTCCAATTCGAATTCGGCGCCGGCTTGCGCATCTTTCAGAGCAACATGCCTGGCCAGAAAGCTGCGGGCCAATGCCAATGCGTGCCGCGCACGATCTATCTCCGCCGTGCGATCCGCCGCTACCCGGGCAGTATTTACGGCGGCCTTGGCAATTCGGTTGTCCATTACCGCGAGAATCTGCCCCTTCTTGACATGGTCGCCGCCTTTGACCGGCACTTGCACCAAAACGCCTTGCATTGGCGCCGATATCGTCGCCCGTTGTGATGGCCTGGCAATACCCTCCGGTATCAAGTCAGAAGCGGGTGTACCGGAAACGCCCGACAAATCGCCACGAGGCGATTGGTCGTCCGCTTGACCCGACGCGGCCATGGCAAAACAATATAGCGCAAGCATAAACGCCAACATGCTCGACACACCACGCACACGCGTCGATGGATAGTTTTGTTGAGTTCCAGTTCGAAGATTCATGGGAAGGTGGTTTATGGAGCGGGAATGGATGTAGCGGACACTATTACTATGCATACGAAGATGGACAAACACACTCCTTGATCTCGCCGAAGAACTCATCGAGCTCGTCACCAGCTTCAAGCGCGTACTTCAACAAATCGCGGCGGGAGATGATACCCACGAGCTTGCCGCCATTAACGACGGGCAAACGACGTATCCTGTGCGCCACCATCAGGCTCGCTACATCCGACAACATTGTGTTAACGCTGACCGTGATAACATCCTTGGTCATCACATCGCGGACCGGCATTGCTCTAACTTCCGGAGAGTAGAGTGTTTCCAGAAGCTGGAACTCACTGATAATGCCGGCCAGATAACCTTCCTCGTCCACCACGGGCATCCCACTTATATTGTTGTCGATGAGGTGGCGAATGGCTTCTTCCACCGTGGCGTCGGCCGAGATGGTGAGAACGTCTGTGTTTATTGCGTCATGTACTTGGTACATACTGTCTTAACTCCTCCCTGGATGAAGTATTTAACATCATTAACTGAACAGACCGATCGCATTCGCCGGCCTTAGGCAGGCGGATTTCTCGATCTGTATTTGTCTTTTTCAAATGTATGTTTTGGAAAGAAGACCCCATTCGTGTGCCTTGTGTCAGCGCTCTAGAAGGGGCCGCTTCTCAGCAAAAATAGCTCACAAAATGCTGTAAAGATTTATGTTTAAAGCGCATTTGGACGTCAGGCTGGGAAATATATAACGATTAAAGACGAATCGTATTGGCAATCCCCCACACAGGTTTGCGGCAACACGTTCAGCCGGAAAAACAAACGGCAACCTTGGAAAACTTTACCTAATCGTTATTGTGCAACCCACCAAAACGGGCCGTTTTCCCCGATGTTTCAATCTTTCCCGCAGACTTATTTGCATAAGCCAATTGCCGTCAAGCCGAGCTTGTGTTGATTACGATAGTGATACTTATGAGAGGGGTAATGCGGGAAATATGAATACTGCTGGTGTTTCGCGTTTAAGGCTATTTACGTCCAGTAATGATCAATGCGGTTATTCCATATGGACGGGTACGAACTGCAACCGGGCGAAAAAATGGCTAGAGAACAGGCTGCTGGGAATGAAACAAGGGGAACGCTTTGCTCCATTCGCATTTCCTTCGCCGGAGTTCTCGCCATAGCCTTATGCGCATCTCCCGGCTGCCGAGTGGGTCCCGACCACGGCCCACCAACCGCACCATTATCTGACCAGTGGAAAAATCCAGCGGAAACCGACAAAGAAATCAGCTCGGTCGTAAACGCCGACATTTGCGGACCATGGTGGTCTGAATTCCGCGACCCTGTTCTGGATAGGCTCATTCAACTGGCTGTCGAAACAAATCCCGGTCTATACGAGGCCTGTTTCCGTGTGCTGGAATCGCGGGCTCGCCGCGGAGTCGTAAAAGGAGACCTCTTCCCCGAGGTCAAGGGTACCGGCAGTTATGACTACAAAAAAATCAGCGGTAACGGCAGCCCCTACGCAATCGTATCGCAGGATAGTTTCAACCTTTTTTCGACGGGCTTTGATGCCGCCTGGGAGATAGACATTTGGGGCAAATACCGCCGTGCTGTAGCAGCGGCAGACGCGGAGGTCGGCATAACCGCCAACGACTACAATTATGTGCTTCTGACCTTGCTGGGCGATGTCGCGGCCGCTTATGTCGAACTACGGATGTACCAGCAACGTATCGAGGTTGCGCGGCAAAACGTCAAGGTTCAGGAACATACACTCAACCTGGCACAAAAACGGCACTCCGTCGGTCTGACCAAACCGCTCGACGTGGCACAAGCCAGATCGAGTCTGCACGCCACCAAGGCCACAATCCCCGCACTAGAAATCGGCTACGAGCAAGCCGAAAATCGGCTTTGCGTGTTACTCGGTGGAACGCCCTGTGATCTGCGAGCACAACTCGGCACCACACAACCCATCCCCACCTCGCCACAAGATCCGTCGCTGGGCATGCCCGCCGATCTGCTTCGCAGGCGTCCAGATGTTCGCAGCGCGGAACTGAAAGTCGCGGCCGAAAGCCAGCGGATCGGAATCGCAGTTGCCGACCTCTATCCGCAACTGTCCTTGACCGGTACGATCACTGTCGACTCGACGGATATCGTCAATCTCTTCACGCCGGAAAGCATCGCCCACAAGGTAGGACCATCGCTGAGTTGGAACATCATCAACTTCGGCCGGCTTCGCAACCGCATCAAGGCCCAAGAAGCCCGTTTCGAACAAGCGGTCTGGCACTATCAGACCGTGGTCTTGTCCGCTGCCGAAGAAGTCGAAAACGCCCTTGTGGCAAGCAAACGTGAACAGGTTCGATCGAAATCTCTGGAACTGGCGGTCGCGGCTTCCAAGGAATCGGTCCGCCTTTCCGAGATATACTATTCCCAAGGGCTGGCCGACTTCCAAAGCGTGCTCGACTCACAACGTTCGCTATTGCTGCAACAGGATCAACTGACGGTTAGCCACGCCAAGGTAACACTAAACCGGATCGCTCTCTACAAAGCCCTTGGCGGAGGATGGGCAGCCGCCACACAAGGTGTTTTCATAGACTACGTCGAACCTCA
>JAFGTN010000643.1 GCA_016934075.1 Pirellulales bacterium | reverse complement strand
TAGCATCCGATTCGGGCGCTGGTGCTTTGGTCTCCGGGCCGGGTACCGGCTTGGTTTGGGCCGGTTTGGGCGTGGGCTTCTTTGGTTCAGACTTCTTTTTGGCCGGCTGACAACCAATGGCCACGACGACAATGCACAGTGCCGTCACACTCAACAAAAACGTTCTCATGTCTAACCTCCTCTGAAAGGAACTCGGTTGGTTTCACTTGAAGGCAGGATAACTCTTGCCAATGTGAAAGTAAACATGTGGACGAAAGATGTTCTCTGTTTTTCTTGCCCAAATATTCTTACACTCGCGAAGTTGGGGGGGATTTTCTGATGGCGAGACATGTAGTAATCAAGCAGGCTGGATATTTTGACAGCCCGTTGACGAATTATCGTATGTTTGGTAGAAAGCATTATTTGGAAATTAGCGGTGGCGATCCACCGTATCTCCATATATGGACAATTTAAAAGACCAGCAGTATTTCAGGAGTCACCTCGTGCCTATCAGCGAAAGAGGAAAAGAAATTAAACGCCGACGCCATCGTCGAAAAAAGCTTGCACTATTGGCTAAACGCTTGGAAAATGCCAATGTTTCAGAGAAAGCGGCAATCGCGGAGAAGATCCGCGCTCTCACGCCTGGTGGCGAACGAATCATCAAAAACTGGAAACTCGAAAAACGTTAGATCGTTTCACGAGGAGATTCTCCCCCGCCGCGCCATTGCGTGGGGGACATTCCGGCGGTCTTTTTCTTGAACATCCGTGAAAAGTGGTAGGGGCTCTCGAAATTCAAGCGGGTGGCGATTTCCTTTACCGATAGATTCGTACCACGTAGCAATTCTCTTGCCCGGTGCACGCGTAACTGTAGGTGGTATTGGTATGGCGAAAAGCCGGTCTGTTGCTTGAAAACACGGCGAAAATGGGCGTAACTCATGCCCAGCGATCGTGCCACATCTTCCATGTCAATGACCTCTTCGAGGTCTCGCTCCATTATTAATCTTGCTTGGCGAACAAGTCCCTCGAGTCGTCCTCCATCGCGACGGCGTTGCGCGGCACCAATAGCCGCGGCCAGAATCTCGACGGTAGCTGCCGCAATCATCTGCCTGTAGCCGCTTGGTTCCGTCTTGACGTAATTCAGCATCTGCATGTAGGGACGCAACACGGCATCGTCGGGGCCCGTCTTCAAAATGGCTCGCTCGGGTGAAAAGAAACCGGCCAATAGTAAATCGTCGGCCCGTGGTCCGCCAAAACTCACCCAGTATTCTTCCCAACCGATTTGAGGAATTGGGCGGTAGTTGTGCCAAACTCCCGGAAATAGCAGTAGTACGGTACCAGCCGATATTCGTTGCAACGGTACAGCCTTCGATTCGAATTCCCCCTCGCCCCAGGTCACGTAGAGGATCTGATACTCGGGCAGCACGCGCCCCTTTTGCCAGGCAAAATGATACTGCCCTGGGTGCATGCTGCGAGGATAGGGGCTACCGACGGGAACGCCCGAGCAGCCGACGCCGGTTACATACAGTCCCCACTGTTTGTCTCGTGTGCTGACCGGCAAATATCTGAAGTAGTCTTCGACCAAACTCGGCATTTCACCCCCCCATGGGGTGTAGCATTAGGCACGCGGCAGCACAGCTTAATTATCTAAAAGCTTGTCGTCAAGAGAATCATCAATTATGCCTCTTTCTTCTTATTATAACGGGTCATGCCGGGATTGCCATATTTTTCTACCACACGACTACCTTCCGCTGGGAAGTGGCATAAACGTAAGAAATACGGTATTCAGGAACACTTGTTATATATGCTCAAAAAACACATTTCTTTGCGCAGTTACGCCATGGAATAGAGGTGCTGAAACTGCTAGATTTGAGGAAAATCAACTTCCGAGGGAGATCGGTTATGAATAGCGATGATGGTAATGTCGAACAGGCTTATGCATCGGCCAAGTCGCGTTACGCTGAATTGGGCGTTGATACAGATGGCGCATTAAAAAAAATTCAGCAAGTGGCCATTTCCCTGCATTGCTGGCAGGGAGACGACGTGGGCGGATTCGAAAGTGCCGCCGGACTGACAGGCGGTGGCATCATGGCCACCGGCAACTACCCTGGCAAAGCACGCAATGTAGAAGAGTTACGATCGGATGCAGAAATGGCTCTGTCGCTTCTACCCGGCCACCATCGCTTCAACCTGCACGCAATCTACTTGGAAAACGATGGAAAGCCTGTCGAACGTGACAAGATCGAACCGGGCCACTTCCAAGGCTGGATCGATTGGGCCAAGGATCAAGACGTGGGATTGGATTTCAATCCTACGTTCTTCTCGCACCCCAAAGCGGCCGACGGCTTCACTCTGTCGCATCGAGATGAGGGTATCCGCCGATTCTGGATAGATCACGGCATCGCCTGCCGAAAGATTGCTGCCGAGATGGGCCGTCAGATCGGATCACCGGCAGTTACCAATGTGTGGATCCCAGACGGTTTTAAGGATGTAACCATCGACCGCAAGGGTCCGCGCGAATTGCTTCGCGAATCGCTCGATAAAATATATGCCGAGCCCATCGACCCGGCCCATAACCTCGACGCAGTGGAGTGCAAACTATTTGGCATCGGTTCGGAAACCTACGTTGTGGGGTCGCACGAGTTTTACATGGGCTACGCATTAGCAAACAAGAAGTTACTTTGCCTGGATGCGGGACATTTCCATCCCACAGAAACGATTTCCGACAAGATCTCATCGGTACTTCTGTATCTCGACGAAATACTCTTGCATGTCAGTCGTGGAATCCGCTGGGACAGCGACCACGTTGTCACCGCAACCGACGACCTGCGTGCTATTGCCGAAGAACTGGTGCGCGGAGAGTTCTTGGGACGCGTGCATATCGGGCTTGATTTCTTCGACGCCAGCATAAACCGCATAGCAGCGTGGACGATCGGCGCGCGGGCTATGATTCGGCAATTGTTGGTGGCCATGCTCGAACCAATCAAACGGTTGCGCCAGATGGAAGTCGAAGGCGATTACACATCGCGATTAGCGTTGCTGGAAGAGTTGAAGACATATCCGTTCGGCGCGGTGTGGGATTATTACTGCATGACCCAGGAAGTGCCTGTCGGGCTGGATTGGATGGCGCAAACGCGGCAGTACGAGAAGGAGGTGTTGAGTGGGAGGGAGTAAGGATTTGCGTTGGGACTGGACTTTTACACAATTGCGAGTCAAGGGCACTTAGGTTTCATAGTCGCAACCAAACCTACAGAATTATAGTATTCCAAAACGCAAGCGAAGGGTTCCTGGGGGAGTCGTCGCACTGCCCTTCGCTTGCGATTTTGGGAGTATTTCACGATAAAAAAAATTCAATCAGGCGAAAAGATGTCGGAAGAACAATCTCAAGCGGGCGGTGAGTTTGAACGGCAGCCGGTTCCCAAGGAGTCGCTGCTGGGCTTTAAGAGTTTCATCGGCATGTATGCGGGCGAACACTGTGCCGGTACCGAATTGATGATCGGGCCGCTGTTCGTGGCGGCCGGCGTGAGCGCTTTCGATTTGATCTTCGGATTGATCTTCGGAAACCTGCTTGCGGTTCTGAGTTGGATGTTCATTTGCGCTCCCATAGCCACTCGCGCCCGATTGACGCTTTACTATCAATTGGAAAAGATCTGCGGCCGCAATCTGGTCACGCTTTACAACCTGGCCAACGGAGTTATGTTCTGTTTTCTTGCCGGTTCGATGATCACGGTTTCGGCCACGGCGGTAGGCGTGTGCGTGAACTTTCCCATGCCCGGACTGAACGATATCATGCCCAACAGCATCGGCTGGATTTTGGCCGTTTTGGCCGTGGGCGGTTTGATAGCGATAGTGGCGGCTTTCGGCTATAACTCAGTCGCGAAATTCGCCAACATCGCCTCGCCGTGGATGGTGCTGGTTTTTCTGGTGTTTGGAATCGTAGGTCTACGGCAATTCATCGTGGCATCCGACACGTCGATCGGCTCTCTTTCAGACCTTTGGCAATTGGCCACAACGGAAATCTGGAAGGGTGGAGATCCCATAAAAGACCAAACAAAATTCACTTTCTGGCACGTTACGTTTTTCGCCTGGTTCTGTAATATGGCCATGCACATCGGAATGTCGGACCTTACGATTTTCCGCTTCGCCCGAAAGTCGTGGTACGGCGTGGCCACGGCGTCCGGCATGTATGTGGGGCATTTCATGGCCTGGATATCCGCCTCGCTGTTGTATGCCTATCAGTTGCGGTTGGACCCCACAGACGATAGCGTGCTGCCCGGCCCCATGGCCTTTCGTGCGGCCGGATACGCCGGACTGCTGTGCGTCGTGATAGCCGGGTGGACGACAGCGAATCCCACGATCTATCGGGCCGGGTTGGCGTTTCAGGCTATCGTGCCGCGGATGCCGCGTTTCAGCGTAACACTTGCCACAGGGATGCTGGCCACCGTGGCCGGAATGTTCCCGGCCATCGCCATGAAACTTCTGGGATTCGTGGCAATCTACGGCATGATACTGATGCCCATGGGCGCAGTGATTTTCGTCGACTACTATTTGTTAAAAAAGTTTGGCATGCAAAGCAACTATGCGGAACTAAGCCGCAAGACGTTCAATTGGGCGGCCGGGCTGACATGGTTCATTACTTTGGGCACTTGCGTCGCGCTGGTCAAGTTTGCGGGCGTGCAGATCTATTTCGTCAGCCTCCCCGGTTGGTTCGTGGCGGCCGTTCTTTACATAGTTCTCAGTAAGATCTATCAAAAAAAGGTCCACCAATGAGACCACTATTGCAAATCATATCCGTAATTGCGTTGAGTCTGACGGTTTTCCCGTCGCTGATGTTCTTCGCCGGCATGATGGAACTCGACAGGATGAAATGGCTGATGATGGCAGCCACGGTAGCCTGGTTCATCGCCACGCCGCTATGGATGGGCCGTGAAAAAGAAAATCCGCCGGCCACCGATTGAATGTCTGTCTGCGGATTGAAATACGCAGAAAATACTGATCCGAAACGCAAGCGGGGGAGCATTTCTTTCTCTCCTTAGCTCGCCTCCCTCGCTTGCGATTCGGATTAGTGTTTTCCACTGGACTTTTGCAAAAGTCCAGTTTCCCATTTAGAGACAGAGTACCTCACAATCCCACAAATATGAGGAATCACACCGATGCGATATATCACAGTCCTTTCCATGCTTGCAATATTATTGGTTACAGCCGCGACTAACATTTCGTTAGCAACTGCTGGGCAATCATCGGCCACGGTCGACCACCTGCGTTGCGAATACCGCGAAAACCCGTTGGGCATAGACGTCCTTCAACCGCGGCTTTTTTGGAAGATGAAAGACTCGAGACGGGGCGCGGTTCAGACCGCTTACCAGATCCTGGTGGCCGATAGTGTTGAAAAGTTGGCCGCCGGAGAAGGCAACCTTTGGGACACGGGGAGAGTGCAATCCGATCGATCGATACAGGTTGTTTATAAAGGTAAACCGTTGACTTCGCGCATGCACTGCCATTGGAAGGTTCGCATATGGGACGCCGATGGCAAAGCAAGCGAATATAGCCGACCGGCCATGTGGACCATGGGCCTGCTCAATCCGGAAGACGTGAAAGCACAATGGATCGGCACGGGACAGCCACTGGAACATCCGTCAAAAAAGATCGCAGAAAATTTCGCTGATGTAAAATTTGATGGATGTAATTGGGTCTGGCACGATGAGCCCGGAGTCGATGCTCGCAAGGCCGCCAAGACGGGCGAATGGTATTTCCGCAAAGACATCACGTTGCCGTCCGACCGCCAGTTGGTATCCGCAAAGTTTCTCATGGGCGCCGACAACTCTGGCAACATGTTTATTAACAATCATCGAGTTGTGGTCGTAGGTGGATTCGGCTTCAAAGCAGGACAGACTGCCGACATTACGGCATTGCTTCTACCCGGCAACAACCACTTGGCCATCTCGGCTCAGAATGTGGGCGAGGGTCCCAATCCGGCCGGGTTGATCGGCAAGCTGGTAATCAGTTTCACCGAAGGTAAGCCGATGATCGTGCCCATCGACAAGACTTGGAAATCAGCACCTGCTCCACTGGAGAACTGGAAGACTTGTAAGCTGGACGCGAAAAAGTGGCGACCGGTCGCAGTGATAGGAAAGTACGGCGAGGGACCTTGGGGCAAGATCGATTCGAAAAAAGTATTGATCCGCGGTTGCCCGCAACTCCGCAAGCAGTTCAAGATCGACGGCCCAATCCGCCGAGCCACTGTTTATGCCAGTGCCTTGGGCCTATACAAGTTGCATCTTAATGGCAAAAAAGTGGGCAAGGATTATTTTACGCCCGGTTGGACAGATTACAAAAAACGCGTTTATTACAATACCTACGACGTTACCGACATGGTCCAAGCCGGTGGCAAGAACGCAATCGGCGCCGAGTTGGCGGCCGGATGGTACGCCGGCGCTGTCGGCTGGCAGAAACACGGTCACATCTACGGCACACTCTGCAAGCTGTTTGTACAACTGGAAATAGAATTGGCGGACGGCAGCATTAAGACCGTCTGCAGCGATCCTACTTGGAAATACGCCTATGGTCCGTTGATCGAAGGTGAATTTCTGCCCGGCGAAACCTACGATGCGCGGCTTGAAACACCCGGTTGGAACACGTCCGCATTTGACGATTCGGCATGGAAGCCGGTCGTCGCCACAAAAAAGGTCGAAGCCAAACTGGAAGGATACATGGGCGTACCGGTCCGGGAAACGGGTGAATTGAAACCCCAAAAGATCACCCAGCCGGTTCCCGGCAAGTTCGTTTTCGACCTGGGCCAGAATTTTGCCGGTTTCGCGAGATTAAAAGTCAAAGGCCCCGCCGGGACGCGCGTGTCGATACGTTTTGCCGAGATGCTCAATCCCGACGGCACACTATACACGACCAACCTTCGAGGCGCCCGCTGTATCGACAGCTATGTTCTCAAGGGCGATGGTAAAGAGGAAATCTGGCAACCGCAGTTTACCTTCCATGGCTTCCGCTATGTGGAAGTTTCCGGTTATCCGGGCACTCCCACGGCTGATGCGGTGACCGGTGTGGCGATCAACTCCAACACTCCGCTGGTTGGTTCCTTCGCCTGCTCCAGCCCCATGGTCAACCAACTCTACAGCAATATCGTCTGGACACAACGCGCCAACTTTATAGAAGTTCCCACCGACTGCCCGCAACGCGACGAGCGCCTTGGATGGACGGGCGACGCCCAGGTGTTCATTCGCGCCGCGGCCTACAATGCCGATGTGGGCGCGTTTTACACCAAGTGGCTGATCGACGTGGAAGACGCCCAACGTCCCGACGGCGGTTTTACGGATATTGTGCCCTTCATCGGTTGCGGGTGGGGGACAGCCGGCTGGGCCGATGCGGGCACGATCTGCCCCTGGGCGATCTATACGGTATATGACGACCATCGCGTACTCAAAGATCGCTATCAGTCGATGGTGCGTTTCGTAGATTACTGCAAAAAGCACAGCAAAGATCTTATCCGCCCGGCTAAAGGCTACGGCGATTGGCTTTCGATCAAAGCCGACACACCCAAGGAGGTCATGGCCACAGCCTACTTCGCCCGGAGCGTAAAACTCACGGCCAATGCAGCGCGAGTATTGGGTAAGACCGAGGATGCGAAGAAATACGACGCTCTCTTCGAAGATATCAAGGCCGCCTTCAATAAAGCTTTTGTAGCTCCTGACGGCCGCATCAAAGGCAATACGCAAACGGTCTACGTGCTGGCAATCTGGTTCGGACTTTTGTCCGATGAACACGAGAAAGCAGCCACTCGATATCTCGTCGAAGACATCAAAAGTCGCGGCAATCATCTTTCGACGGGTTTTAACGGTACGGCCTATCTTATGCCCACGCTGGCCAAAACCGGTAATAACGATACCGCCTATAAGCTTCTTCTGAACGACACTTTTCCGTCTTGGGGATACTCGATCAAGCATGGCGCTACCAGCATTTGGGAACGCTGGGACGGGTGGACGGCCGATAAAGGATTCCAGGATCCGGGAATGAATTCCTTTGCCCACTATTCATTCGGAGCCGTGGCCCGATGGATGTTCCAGTCGGTTGCCGGTATCGGTACCGATGGACCCGGTTTTAAGCGGTTGATGATCGCGCCTTGCCCCGGGCCCGGATTGAAATGGGTCAAGGCCGGCTACGACTCGATTCACGGGCCCATCCAGAGCGATTGGCGGATTGACAACGGCAAGCTGAACATGGACGTAACAATTCCGGCCAACACTACGGCAACGGTTGTTGTACCTCATGGAAATCCGAAAGAGATAACCGAAGGCGGTCGCCCTCTAAACGACAGTAATGGCGTCAAGATCGTTTCGGCCACGGACGGCGAAGTAGTTTTGAATGTTGGCGCAGGAAAATACAGCTTTTGCGCGCCGTGGAAGCCGTAAAAAGCCGCTCCAAAGAAAAAGAAACGGAGCCGACGGAGGGCTTGTCGAAACGAGCACTTCTCCCCTCGTCCCGTCCCGGCGTGCCCTCCGCACGGCTCCGTATGTTCACAACCGTTTAACAAAATTAGCTCCCCCCCTTCTCGGCGACAAGCGTTTTTCCACCTCCTGGTAAGGCCGGGGGGGATTATGACGTTTCGACTGTCATAAGCGATGCATTCCCACTTAGATGTATGGGCAATCATAAGCAGGTGGGATCATCTCACAGATATGGTCGGTAATCTGGTAAAAAACACTATTTTCCATTTTCCACAAAGCAGTATTCAAGAGAATTGCCCAACTGGGATATCTGTGGTATACATGGGCTATAGTCGGTTAGCCCGGGTTATTCATGAATCATCCGGGCTAGACAGTTGAGCCGCTCGGATTCTATGGAGGATTTGAAAGATGAGACGAATCTGCTTGTGTTTAGAAATGGTGCTGATATCGCTGGTACTTTTACCACAGTTTAGCATTGTATGTGCGGATGAAGCCGCAGAGACCGCTTTGGAGCGGATCAACTATAACAATCCCGGGCTCGAAGTCGATTTGGCCGTCGGACTCTGGGCATATCCAATTCCCATGGATTTCGACGGCGACGGCGATATGGATCTTGTGGTTTCCTGCCCCGACACTCCCTACAAAGGTACATATCTGTTCGAGAATCCGGGCGGGGATAAGAAGTTTCCCGTTTTCAAGGCCGGCAAGCGGATCGGTCAGGGACCGGCTTATATCATGCCGTCGTATGTCGGCGGTAAGGTGCGGATTCTGGTGCCTGGTAAGGAAATCATCGATATGCCCGAGGGCGCTTCCGTCGGCAAAGCCCTGGAAAAAAGCATCAAGTTGCCGGTTAGAAAGAACGTGCACAAGAACAGGGTGCGGGCGAACCAATGGAGCTATGCGGATTACGATGGCGACGGATTGCTCGACCTGATTATTGGCGTGGGCGATTGGACTGATTATGGATGGGACGATGCCTTTAATAAAAAAGGGGAATGGACGCAAGGTCCGCTGCACGGCTACGTTTATCTATTGCGTAACAACGGCACTCCCGAAAAGGCGTCTTTCGAAAAGCCGGAAAAAATTCAGGCTGTTGGGCGGCCTCTCGATGTCTACGGCATGCCTTCTCCGAACCTGGCCGATTTAGACGGCGACGGCGATCTGGACATAATCTGCGGCGAGTTCGTCGACCGCATAAAATACTTCAAAAACATCGGCACGAAAACCAAGCCGAAATATGCCGCCGGAAAATTTTTGCAACACGATGGACGCGACCTGAAGATGGACCTCTGCATGATCGTGCCGGTTGCCGTCGATTGGGATCGCGATGGCGATATCGATCTGGTAGTGGCCCAGGAAGATGGTCGCGTGGCCTTGATGGAGAACACGGGCAAATTTGTCGATAATGTACCGGCTTTTCTTCCGCCAAAATTCTTCCGCCAAGAGGCCGGACCGGCGAAATTCGGATCGCTGGTCACTCCCTTCGGATTCGACTGGGACGGCGATGGCGACGATGACCTCGTTTGCGGTAACGCGGCCGGCTATATCGGATTTATCGAAAATCTCGGGAAAAATCCTAACGCCG
>JAFGTN010000642.1 GCA_016934075.1 Pirellulales bacterium | reverse complement strand
TCGTCGCTGACCGCGTCGACCTGCTTGCCCGTCGACGCACGATGGTCGGCCAGGAACGCGCGGACGAGGAGGGGAAGATCGTCTCGACGTTCGCAGAGGGTCGGTAGTTTGACCCGAGCGATACGAATGCGATAGAGGAGATCCTGCCGAAAGCGTTCGCGGGCGACTTCCTGGGCGAGATCGCGATGGGTGGCGGCCAGGACACGAATATTCACATCTCGCAGTTGGGACTCTCCCAATCGCATGATGGACTTTTCTTCGAGGACGCGCAGCAGGGATGTCTGCACTCGCAAGGGCAGTTCGCCGATCTCGTCGAGAAAGAGCGTACCGCCGGCGGCAGCTTCGAACAAACCGACCTGGTCGTCGATCGCGCCGGTAAAAGATCCTCGACGATGGCCAAACAACATGCTGGCGGCCAATTCCTCGCTCAATCCGCCGCAATTGAGTGCGAGAAACGGACCGTCTTTACGCGAACTCAACTGATGGATAGCGCGTGCGACCAGTTCCTTGCCCGTTCCCGTTTCGCCCTCGATCAACACCGTAGAGTCGACTCGGGCCAATTCTTCGACGAGTTGAAAGACTTGGCGTATGGATTTCGACTTTCCGAGCATGTTTTGGAAGGCGGACTGTTTGTCGAGCCGGCATCGCAGATCGTGCAGAGACGACACATCGTAGACGAAGAGAATCTTCCCCCCGTCGCGGCGAGGATCATCTTCGATTTCGATTTCCAAGTGGAGCGGCGGTTCGTCTTCCAATTCCAGCATAACCGGCAGCTTGGAGCGTTCTTCGGCTTGAAGCCGGCACATATCGGCCAATGACGTCGCATCACGATCAGATAGGGGCAGGAGTTCCTGCAATTGAGCTCCCTGCACCCGGTCGTTGGGGATGGAAATCCAATCGCGGATCGTCCTGCTGGCGAAACGGACACGGCTGTCCGCGTCGAGCATGATGGTACCGTGCCGTTGTGCGTCGAGGATCGCCTGAAGGTTCCGGTGACTCTCTCGCAGGCGACGGTCCACGGCCCCTTTGTGCAGCGCGACCTCGATCGTGGCTTGCAGATCGCGTTCGGCGAACGGCTTGACCAGGTAACCGTAGGGTTCGATATCTTTCGCTCGATCTAGAGTTTCATCATCGGTGTATGCGGTGAGAAACACAACCGGCACGTCGTTTGTTTGATGGATTTTTCGAGCCGTATCGATACCGTCCATGGGGCCATCGATGCGTATGTCCATCAGAACGAGATCCGGAGCCGACTCGGCGACCATTCGGCAGGCTTCTTCCCCGCGGGCGGCCATGCCCACCACTCGATAGCCCAGGCGTTGCAGGACGCTCTCAAGATCGACAGCGACGATTTGTTCATCCTCGACGATCAGGATCTTGGTTGATTCTTCTGGCATCAGTTAATTCTCTCCTTCTCAGGATTGAAACGGATAACGAATACGGTGCCTTCATCGTGGCGGACGTCGAGATCCCCGTGGATTTGCTGCGTGAGTGCTTGCACGACTTTTAGTCCCAGCGAGAGGCTATCCTCAGTGGCTAGTTCCTCCTGAATTCCCACGCCGTTGTCGGCAACCGTCAGGCAGTAGCCAGCCTCCCGGCGGGTGAACTCCACACTTATTTCGCCCGCCTCGCGGTTCGGGAAGGCATGTTTCCGGGCGTTGGAAACCAGTTCGTTGACGATCATGCCGCAGGGGATGGCCAGGTCGAGCGAGAGGGGTAGCGGCTCGATATTGAGCCGAAATCTAATAGGCGTGGTTTCGCTGCCGAGACCGCGCTCGAGGTGGCGTACCAATTCTTGCACGTAGGCGGCAAAGTCGATCCCGGCCAGGTCGTCGCTACGATAGAGTTGCTCGTGAATGAGAGCCATCGAGCGAATTCGCCCCTGGCTCTCGCGAAATAATTTGGCCGTATCGGAATCACGGATCTCTCTTGCCTGGAGATTCAACAGGCTGGAAATGACTTGCAGGTTGTTCTTAACGCGGTGATGCACTTCCTTGAGGAGAAGTTCCTTTTCACGCAACGAGGCGACAAGCCGGTCTTCGGCCTCCTTTTGACGCGAGATATTCGACGCAACACAGACGTAGCCTTCCAGCTTTCCCTGGTCGTCGGTCATCTCGGCCGCCGAACAATGAACGGGGAATCGCCGGCCCGTACCGGTCTGCATGAAACACTCGATCCCCGGCGAGAGGAACTCGGGGAGACTTTTGTCGCCGGGAATTTCTTCAGGTGTGAACAGTTCCTCAAACGGCTTGCCATTAAGGTCGTCCTGAGAGTATTCCAGTTCCGCGCAGGCCGCCTGGTTGACGTGGCTAATCCGTAATTTCGGATCGACGACGATCAGCATTTCCCGCATCGACTGGATGATGTTGTCCAGGTAACTTTTTGACACAGTTGTTTCCTGCAAATCGGAAGCCATTTGACGGATCGAGCCGGCAAGCATACCGATCTCGTCGCGAGAGCCGACAGGCACCTGGACATCGAAACGCCCATGTCCGATTTCCTCGGCCGCGTGTTGAAGCACGGCAAGCGGCTTGCCGATCGATTGCGATGTGAATAACCCCATCAAGATGGCACCGACAGCCGCCAGGACAATCAGCATGCCGCGCCGCTGATCGGCGACAACTATAGCTCGCTCGGTTGCCCGAACGGATTGTGTCAATTCGTTCTCCGCCTGTTTCCGGTACTCGGCAAGAATGGGAAGCAACTGTGTTTCGAAGTGTTCGCATAGCCGGTTTTCGAGAAATACTTCCGCCCGATCGGGATTCTGCTCGACCATGGCCAGAAATTCGTCTTGGATTTGCAAGTGCTTGTCAAATTCCCGGCGGAGTAGACGAAGTGTCTCGAGCGTCTGTGTTCTCTCCCGCTCGGCCATATCGTCCAGGCCCCGATCCTCGGCCCAGCGGATCATCGATTCGGCCACCTGATTCTGCCGAGCAAGGCTGGCTTCGATGGATGCCTGGTGGCTTTCCAGCAGACCATGGCGCTCGGACGGCGGCGGCGTTTGCGAGTCCTTGTTTCGAGATTCTCGAGCAGCATGGAGATAGGCATGGGCAGCAAGCTGCTTGGCATACAAGGCAACGATGATTTCGGTGGAATCGGCTACTTTTAAGAGGGCGCTTCGGCTGAGCCGTTCCATTTGCTGTTCGACCTGCTTGGTCGTTCCGTGGGCCAGATAGCCGACGGCTCCCACTAGGGACGCAATCAACAGGAAAGCCGCCGTCAATTTCAGACCAATCCGCATAGTCGTTCACCTGGAACATGGGAAAAGGAGACATCTCGGGGGAGCGCCTCTCTCGAAAGGAACCCCCATATAGCGAATCTCGCGTCTGGGCACGACAATTGCAACCCCTATCAGTTAAAAAACGGCTATTGATTCATCCTGCGTTACGCCGCGTGTTTACCATTTGGGAAAACACGCTACTTGACAGAAAAAGGACGCTTGGTGCAGGCTATAATGTGAATTGTATCATTTCACCCCGAATACACCAAAATGGGGGAATGTGGCCAAGAAAAGCATTTCGTCGGATGCTTCATGAGCCGATGTTCCGACTGAATGGGCGCCCGAAGTGTCTCATTGCCGGCGAACGTGACGCATCATGCCGGGCGGATGAGGAGAGCTTTGCATATATACATGGACTTTTGCAAAATTGCGAGGCATTTTACTCAGATGATCAGAACGTCACGGGGATTCACCCTGGTTGAATTACTGGTCGTGATCAGCATCATAGGGATGCTGATCGCCTTGCTGCTTCCGGCAATCCAAGTTGCCCGGGAAGCTGCCAGGCGTATTCAATGCCAAAACAACGTCCGTCAGATAGCACTGACCCTTCACCAGCACCATGCAACGTTCGGCAGGTTGCCACCCGGCTGGGAGTCGAACCAGACCAACGGCGATCCCGGCTGGGGTTGGTCGGCAATGCTCCCGAACTTCTTCGAGCAGAAAATGCCCAACGGGGGAGCAGGACCGGGGCCGGGACCTGGACCGGGGCCGGGACCGGGACCAGGAGGCTCTCAGTCGGGAGGGAAACCAATCAGTGATCCCGTCAACAAGAGTTTCCGGGAAACGCCGATTGCGATGATGCTCTGCCCATCGGACTCGTCAGACATACTCTTTATGCTCGAGCAAGGTAGCGGAGGCGGTAATGGAAGCGGTGGCGGTGGCGGAAATGGAAACGGCAATGGTGGCGGCAACGGAAACGGAGGCAGTGGTCCAGGCGGACCGGCCATGTTTAAGATAGCTCGCGCAAACTACTCCGGAGTCTTCGGTACCGGATCCATCGAGGGACATCCGGGGTCGGGCAATGGAACTTTCTTCCAGAACAGCCGCATCCGCTTCGCCGATATGGTTGACGGCCAGAGCAATACCTTGTTGATCGGCGAGCGATCCTCCCGATTAGGCTACAGCACTTGGGTGGGAGCGGTACCCGGCGCCTATCGAGGCATGGCCCGGATCGTCGGCACTGCAAGCGGTGTTCCGAACCACGTTTTGAACGACTTCGCCAATTTCGGCAGTCACCACCCATTCGGCGCGAACTTCGCGATGGGAGACGGTTCGGTTCGGCTGATCGGCGACGAAATCGAGTTGTCCGTCTTTCAAGCCCTGGCAACTCGATCGGGAGGAGAAACGATCCCGTCGGGCCAGTGACCTTCGCGAGGTTCCTTGTTTTTGGCTATGGGAACCGGTAAGTTATTTTTCGGTTGCTCCTTAAATCGACTGGCTGCCTGCCTCGTTTGCGAATATTCGCCCTGCCTCGATTAATCTCCTCATTTCTTCTCCAGCGTCAGAATCCACCGTCCGTACAGGTATATCAAGGCGGCGGAGAGGATGCCTACGGCGGCGAAGCAGTACCAGGTCAGGCCTACGTTGTGGTTTTCGTAGAGGAGGTTGGTCAGCACCTCCGGGCTTTGGCCAGTGTATTCTACCAGCTTTTGGAACGCTTCGCCGACGGGGAGGGCTTTCTCGGTAACTTGTTCCGGCGACATGCCGCGCTCAACAAGCATTTGGCGGGCGAAGACGTCTTTGGAGGAAAACAGGTGATAGAGATGGGGGCCGACTTTGCCTTCGATGGTCCAACCGATGAGGATGGGCGCCTGGGAGAAACCGATCCACATGGCCTTTTTATCCGGCGGGGCGATGTTGCCCAGGAATTCACTGAATTTCGGGCTGGCCAGCATTTCGCCGATGCTGAAGATGATCATGGCCAGGATGACGAACCAGACGAGAGTGAACCAACCGAAGAAACAGAGGGCAAGAGTGACCAAAAACGTGCCCACCACCATACTGGTCGTCGCCCGCATCTTTGCGCTTAGTGCGGCGAACAGAAAACAGGTGAACATAATCATGCCCGCATTGATGTTGACGATGCCCTCGGGCTCGATGCTCAAACCATTTTCACCCATGCCCAAGAGAAAATGCCACACGACGTTTTGTGTTCCGTCGGCTCCGAACAGAGCGGTCACAAGGCGAGAGGTATCCACCCAATCGTCGATATACTTGGGCAAAACGTCCCAGAGCATGGGGAACATGAACCACCAGATGGAGAAAATGCCCAGGTAGAGGAGCAGATGGGGTTTTTTAAGTTCGTTGAGCGATTCGATGAACAGGCTCTTTTGTTTTTCCGTGCCTGCTCGAAGCTGTTGTTGGCGGGCCAGTCGTTCTTCCTTGCCGGGCTCTCGATAGGTCAGAAGCAGGAGGAAATTCAAACAGATGAAGCCCGCGTTGGCGTAGAAGACGTATGTCCAGGACATATGCCGCATCTGTAGGGCGATGAGCGGGCCGATCCAACCTCCGATGTTGACCGTCTGGTAGAAAATTCCCCAGGCCATGGAGCTGTTTTGGCGGTTGGTCGACTTGATGAGCGTGCCCTGGATGCCCGGCTTGAAAATGGCCGTGCCGAAGGCTAGCAACATGGCGCCGGCGAAGAAGCCCCAGTAGGTGGCGAACCAGGCCATGACGAGATAGCCCAGAGACTTGATGATCGTAGAGGCGAAAATCGTCTCTTTATAGCCGTAGCGGTCGGACAAACCGCCGGTGAAAATCGGCACCACCGATTGCAGCATGTTCCAACTCAGAAGCAGCCATCCGAATGTGGCCATGGTCACACCCAGCCCGCCTTCCACCGCGGGCCGGGTTGCATAGATAGTAGCTACCGCCCGCACGCCGTAATAGGCGAGCCGTTCGACCATCTCCATCCCGCCCACAACCCAGAACACATAGCTCAAGCTGGCAATAGAAGCCCAGAGGCCGAGCTGTTTGACGTCGGCCAGAGTAGTTTCGCTATAACTCTGTTCGTTATCTTGACTCATTTGTGTTTGATCCTGGTGGTGGTAGTTTGTAATATGGTGGGAGGGTCATAGAAATGGTATCAAGGACTGGGGGGATTTGTTTGTGTAGTGTAGCAAACTTACGACGCAATACGAATAGGATTCCGGGGTAAGTGACAATTATTGATATCTGTTATATCGTCTGGCGAGTGGTGAACCAATATGGTACAATATAGGGCGATTTGGGTGATCTTGTGAGGCTGGGATACGAAGCGGATGAGATTTGGACAAATGGATCGGGAACATGTATCTCTCATGCAAGAGTCGGTCGAAGCTCACGCCACGGCAACCAACCAGGACGTTGCACACTTGAAAACGCTTAGCCCGCGTGAAAGAGGTGCCTGATCGAGCGGGCATGTGAAGCGGCCGCCATCATCAACCGTAGTCGGCTTGCCGCGGGATTGCCCATTGCGGAATCTGCTCCCTGGCCGCCATCCACCTGGGAATTTTTGAGAAAGAACGCTGCCAATGCCCGAACCTGATGCACCGCTCAACGCCCTCCTGTGCCTGCGGCACTCCGATAGACGAGCTATCGGAGCTACCCATTACTCGTCAATTATGCTACGTTCCAATTCCAGATAGTAGTCGATCAGTTCGTCGGCTATTCGAGTGTTATGGCGGTCCCAGGCGAAGCCGGATATGCGCATGGCGTCGCAGGCAAAAATGCCTTTGCGGACCAGGAGACGCTTGAAGAAGGCGATCGAAGTGGCGAGCTCCTGGTTGGTGAAGGCCAGGATGGGTAGCAAGTGGCGAAAGACGGCTTGGGACCGGTCGCGGTCGCCGGCCGTGTAGGCCCTGTAAATCGCCGAATAAACGC